>JBKCTS010000137.1:0-24543 GCA_046318695.1 Acidovorax sp. | reverse complement strand
TCGGGCTTCGACTGGGGCACGCCGACATCGTCATCGGCTCGCGGCTCGCAGAAGAAGGCCATGCCCGGTTGCTCGGGCTGGACCCAGGCGCCGCCCTTTTGCACGTTGACCGACTGACCTGTGACGACCAGGGCAAACCGCTGGTCTGTGAGCACCTTTTCCACCGGGGTGATGCTTACCACTATCGAGTGAGAGTGGACCGCGACCTGCCGACCAGGCCGGCCTGAGCCGCATGGTTACCAAGCCTCAGACCGCGGCGAGGCAACCGTCCTTGCCCACGGCTCGATCGTTCAGGAGCAAGGATTCTCCACCGACAACGATACTGGCCGTCGAAGCCGCAGCGCCAAACCTGCTGGCCCAGTTGAGCGAGGCGGCCCGCCAAGCCCTGCTGGCGCTGGGCCGTCGGCGTGACTACGCTGCTGGCGACTTGCTGTACCGACAAGGTGACCATCACAACGGTGTCTATCTCATCGAAGAGGGATTGATTCGGTCTTACTACCACTCCGAGGATGGTCGTGAGCTGACACTGGGCTACTGGGCGGTGGGGCACTTTGTCGGCGCACCCCAGATGTTCGGGGGTGGTCGGCACACCTGGACATCGGTGGCCGTGGTCGATGCACATTGTCTGTGGCTGCCTGGGGCCGAGCTGCGCAGCTTGGCCCTGCAGTGGCCCGAACTGGCGCTGGCGCTTGTGGATGCCCTGGCGTACAAGTCGCAGTGCTACTGCGCCCTGCTTCAATTGCTGGCCACACAGTCCATGCAGGTCCGTCTGGCACGGTTGCTGGTCATGTTCGCGGCACGGGACGAGCCGCTGCCCACCAAGCTCAGCCACGGCGAGATGGCCAGCATGATTGGCTCGACCCGCCAGTGGGTCTCCCAAACGCTGGCGCGCTTTGCCGAAGAGGGTTTGATCGCCAAGGCCAACGACGGTGCTATTCATGTGGTGCGGGCCGAGCAACTCGCTGCGCTGCGCTGAGCAGCAGTGAAGTTATGTTCGCCGGCAATTACTTGCTGGCCTTTCGCCCGATGGCAAATGACACTGCGGCGAACGTGTGACGTTTCGATATGAACCACGAATGGAGCCGCTAGTGACACAAACAGCACAACCCTATCTGTCGATGCGAGCCACTGCGCTGCATGCCGCGTACGGCAGAGGCGAGATCGATCCAGTCGAAGTGGTTGAAGAGGTTTTGCGGCGCATGGCGTTGCGCGGCCAAGACCATGTCTGGATAGAAACGGTCAAGCCAGCTGAGTTGCGTTCGCAGGCCCTGGCTCTGCGGGATCGGCGGGCCGACATGGCGCAACTTCCCTTGTATGGCCTGCCCTTTGGGGTGAAAGACAACGTGGACGTGGCAGGTTTTGCGACCACCTGCGGCTGTGCCGGCTTCGGTCGGCAGCCCAGTGAAACGGCTATTGCGGTGCAGCGCGCCATCGCGGCCGGCGCCTTATTTGTCGGTAAACAGACGCTGGACCAGTTCGCCACCGGGCTGAACGGCACACGCACCATTGGCGGCCACTGCCTTAACGTGTTTGATCCAGCCGTGATTCCCGGTGGTTCCAGCTCAGGATCAGGAGTGGCAGTTGCGGCGGGCTTGGTGAGCTTCTCGCTGGGCTCGGACACCGGGGGGTCGGGGCGTGTACCCGCTGCCATGAACAACATCGTCGGCCTGCGGCCCAGCATGGGGCTGGTCAGCAGCCGTGGTCTGGTCTACAACAACCGTCGATTCGACTGCGTGCCAGTGTTCGCCCACGGCGTGGAAGACGCCTTTCGCGTGCTGGACGTCATCGCGGGCTTCGATGACCAGGATCCGAACAGTCGTCGCGACCTCGGCCTCACGACAGTTGACAGCGACACAGTGCAGCGCTTTCGCTTCGCCGTCCCGCAGCAATTGGAATGGTTCGGCGACCGCCAATCACCGACCTGCTTCTCCCAAGCCGTGGAAAGACTGCAAGCCCTGGGCGGTGAAATGTGCGAGTTCGACTTCTCGGTGTTCAGCCAAGCTGGCGCGCTCATCTTCGAGAGCGCGTTTGTCGCCGAACGCGCCACCAGCTACGGGGAGGTGCTAGACCGGCTGCCCGAGGCCTTGGTGCCTGCCGTGGCCAGTATCCTGAAGCGTGGCCGTACCTTCACGGCCATCGATGCGTTCCAGGCGCAATACCGGCTGCTGGAACTGCAGCAGCAAATGGCCCGTCAGATGGCGGGCATCGATGTGCTGGTCACGCCCACGGTCGCCCGCCCGTTCCGGGTTGAAGAGATGTTGGCCGCTCCCATCGAGCGTAACGCGGAAGTGGGCTTCTATACCTATGGCGTCGGCCCGCTGGACCTGTGTGCCTTGGCTTTGCCAGCCGCCTTGCGGCCCGACGGTCTACCCTTTGGCGTCTCGTTGGTGGGTCGCGCGGGTGCCGACGGTTGGCTGCGTGCACTGGGTCAGAGATTCGAAGCCGCCACGGCCATCGTTCCAGGTGCGCCCGGCACGGCTGACGGTGCGTGGCGTCCGTGAGCGGCAGCGACTCTTCCTTGTGCTGCTTGTCTGTGTGAGTGGTCTCGAACTGCTGGTCAGTCTTGTCGTTCTGGCCATTGCCGGGTTAGCCCAGGGCGTTTTCGGTCTGGGCTTCGCCATGATCGCCACGCCACTGCTGGCGCTCTTCCTGAACTACCGAACAGCGGTTTTCCTCTCGGCCGTTCCGCTTTTGGTCCTTTCAGGACTTTGGCTCATGGCGAAACGGCAAAGACTGAGACACGCAGGCCTGCCCTGGCCGATGTTGCCTAGCATCATTGTCGGCGCGGTCTTGGGCGTGGGCGTCCAAGTAGCGCTGTCGCAGCGGCTGTCCCTGTTGTTGTTGGCTGCATTGCTGGCATTGAGCATCGCCATGCCCTGGTGTTTGCAGCGACTTCGGGTCGATGTCTCACTGGCTGCGCGTCGAAAGGCGCCTGTTTTCGGGCTGCTGGCCGGCCTGACCGAGGCAGCCTTAAACGTTGGGGCGCCTTTCATGATCTTGTTCGGGGAACTGGCTCGCCTGACGCGGCACCAACAGCTGATCGCGCTGAACCTAGGCTTTTTCTTCGGCAAGATTGTTCAGGTGAGCCTACTGTCGGCGTCAGTCTGGCCCGTATCTCCCCTGCCATTGACGCTGGGGGTGATGGCCAGTCTGCTGTTCTATCGGCTGGGGGACCGCCTGGCAGGCCGCTATTCAGAGGCGACGTTCAAGCAACTACTGACGATGTTCATCAGCTTGATGGTGCTCTGTCTGATCGCACGTGCAGCGGTTAGCTGGTAACTTGGAAGACGGATGTTCTCCAAGGTTGTGAAAGGACGCTGGGTGTGCAGTTTGAACCTTAAAACGGCAGTTGACCGCTTTTAATCTTGGCGCAAACCGCACGGACTCGAGCCTTGGGTTGTTTTTGCAGCCTCACCTTTCGGGTGACAGCGCTATGCACTTGCCAGCGCCGCTTTTGGAGCGCCATGCGGCGTTGCGCCTCCTTGCAGGCACGAGCCTGCGCTCTCTAGCGCCGACCCGCCCTTGTTGCGCATCCAGTCTGCGGTACCCATGAAGCTCTCGCGCAGCCGGGCGCGCAGATCGGACGGAACACCCGTTTCGCCCATGGCCTGGTCCATGCAGGCCACCCACTGGTCACGCTCCTTGATGCCGATGGCAAACGGCATGTGCCGCGCACGCAGCCGCGGGTGGCCGAACTGGTCGGTGTAGTACGGGGGGCCTCCCAGCCAGCCGCACAGGAACATGAACAGCTTTTGCCGCGCCTGGGTCAAATCCGGGCCATGCGCAGCGCGCAGTTGCGCGTAGGCGGGCTCCAGGTCCATCAGGTCATAAAAACGCTCGGTGAGCGCGCGCACGCGGCTTTCGCCGCCCATCCATTCGAACGGGTTGGCGGGAGAAACGGAGCCATCGCCCGTGGAGGCTCCGGTGTCTGTCAGTTCTGAAGTCATGGCAATGATTGAATACGGGCCATGCGGGCAAAGATCCAAAGTTATCAGCGGCCTATGCGCGGGGCTGCACCACCAACAGGGCGCGCAGCCTACTCGGCGGCGCGCCGCAGCGTATCCACCACCGGGCGTTGCAGCACTTCGCGCAGGCCCCACCAGCCAGCCGCCAGGGCCAGCAGCGCCCCGCCCACCGCACCGGCCAGCGGCACCCAGGGCGACGCCGTCCAGGCAAAGTCGAACACCTAACGCGCCAGCGCCCAGCCCACACCCACCGCAACCGCACTGGCCAAAAAGCCCGCCAGCAGGCCCACACCCAGCAACTCGGCCCGCTGCACCTTGCGCAGCAGGCTGGCGCGGGCCCCGACGGCACGCATGATGGCGTACTCGCGCGCGCGCTCCTCGCGTGTGGCGGTCACGGCCGCAAACAGCACCACCAGCCCGGCCGCCAGCGTGAAGGCAAAGAGGAATTCCACCGCGCGGATCACCTGGTCGAGCACGCGCTGCACCTGGGCAATGCTGGCCCCCAAGTCCACGTTGGTGATGTTGGGAAACTGCCGCACCAGGGCGTTGTCAAAACCCAGGGGTTCGGGGGCCCGGTAGGCGGCCAGGTAGGTCACTGGCACGTTCTTGACCTGCTCCACCGGGAACATCACGAAAAAGTTGGCGCGCATGGAACCCCAGTCCACCTTGCGCAGGCTGGTGATGCGCGCCTCGACCTGCACACCTGCGATGTCAAAGCGCAAGCTGTCGCCCATCTTGAGGGCCAGAGTTTCAGCAATGCCGCCCTCCACGCTGATGGCCCCCTCCTCGCCGGGTGTCCAGCGGCCTGCGGTGACCTGGTTGTGGGCGGGCGCTTGCTCGGCGTTGGACAGGTTGAACTCCCGATCCACCAGCCGTCTGGCGCGGTCTTCGGTGTAGTTCTCGGGGCCGACGGGTTGACCGTTGATGGCCACCAGGCGTCCGCGGATCATCGGGTACCAGTCATACCGCTGCACACCCGCATCCTTGAGGTTCTGCTGGAACGCCTGCGCCTGCTCGGGCATCACGTTGATGACGAAGCGGTTCGGCGCATCGGGCGGCGTGGCCTGGCGCCAGCTCTGAACCAGGTCCGTGCGCAGCAGCACCAGCAACACCAGCGCCAGCAGGCCCACGGCCAGACTGCTGACCTGCACCACTGCATAGGCCGGGCGCGCCGAAATCTGCCGGGTGGCCAGCACCAGCCAGCGCGGCGCGATGGACTCGTTCACGCACTTGCGCAGCAGATTCACGGCCAGCCACGACAAGGCTGCGAACAGCAGCACCGCCCCGGCAAAGCCCCCCACGGCGATCAGCCCCAGCCGGATGTCACTGCTCACGGCCAGCAGCAGCGCGGCAAAACCAGCCACGCCCAGGCCCAGAACCGCCAGGGAGGCTGGCTTGAGCGCGCCCACATCGCGGCGGATCACCCGCAGCGGCGGCACCTGCGCCAACTGCAGCACCGGGGGCAGGCCAAACGCCAGCAGCAGTGTGAACCCCATCCCCAGCCCAAAGGCCACCGGCCACAGGCTCGGCGGGGGCAGGGCCGACTCGACCAGACCGGCCAGCAGCAGCACAAAGGCGTAATGCACCACATAGCCCAGCGCCACGCCCAGCGCGCTGGCAAACAGCCCGATCAGCGCGAACTCGGTGGTGTAGGCCCCGGCAATGGTGCGCTGGCTTTGACCCAGCACGCGCAACATGGCCGACGCATCCAGGTGCTCGGCCGCAAAGCCGCGTGCCGCCAGGGCCACCGCCACGGCCGACAGCAGCGCGGCCAGCAGCGCCACAAGGCTCAGAAATTTCTGCGCCCGGTCCAGCGTCTGGCGCATTTCGGGGCGGCCGCTTTCCAGGGATTCGAGGCGGACTCCATGCACTTCGGGCTTGCGCACCTCGGCGTCGGCCCACTGCGTGAATTCCTTGACGGCAGCGGCAGGCCCGGTAACCGCAAAGCGGTAGGTGAGCCGGCTGGCAGGCTGCACCAGACCGGTGGCGGGCAGGTCGGCTTCGTTGACCATGACGCGCGGCGCAAAGCTCATGAAGCCCGCGCCCCGGTCAGGCTCGACCACGATGATGCGCGCGATGCGCAGTTGCGCGTCCCCCAGCAGAAGCACGTCACCCATCGACAGGTCCAGCGACTCCAGCAGCGGCGCATCCACCCATACATCCCCGGGCGCGGGAATGTCACGCGTGGGCTCATCGGGCGCCCCGGGGGCATCTGCCACACGCAGGGCTCCGCGCAGCGGATAGCCGGGTTGCACGCTCTTGAGCGCCACGAGTTTGCTGGCGCCGCCCTGGGCATCACGGGCGCGGCCCATGGTGGGAAACCCCAGCGTGGTCACCGTCTGCAGCCCCAGGGACCGGGCGCGCTCCACGATGGCCGCGGGGGTGGCGTTGTCACTGGCCACCACGGCATCGCCGCCCAGCAATTGCAGGGCGTCGCGCTGCAATCCGCCTTGCAGGCGGTCTGCAAAGAAGCCCACCGATGTGAGCGCAGCCACCGCCAGCGTGACCGCCACGATCAGCAAGCGCAGTTCGCCCGCGCGCAGGTCACGCGCCAGAGTGCGCCAGCCCAGACGCAGGAAAGACAGGTTCATCGGGTCACCTTAGCGCAAACCCAAAGCAAGGGGTTTGCTCAGGGTTTTGTCGATGTGGCGGATGCATCCATTGCGGTCGCGCCAATCGCCACCACGCCCTGGCCCGCGATCTCGCGTGCGCCCGCAGCGCGGGGCATCGTGTCTGCGGCCTGGGTGGCCCCTGGCGCTTGCCCTGACAGCGCGGCGCTGCCCCCGGTTTGCTGCTCTGCCGTGGTGCGCGCCGGCGCGCCCTCCAGCCGGGTCACCAGGTCGGCCAGCACCGGGCGAATCTGCTCGCCCACACGGATCTGCGGGTTGGAGAAACCGTCTGCCTTGCCCGCCTCCACCTCGCGCTGCTGTATGAGCGGCACCGCCGCAGCAAACGCCTGCTCGAACGAGTGCGTCTGGCGCAATTGCTCATGAAACACCGCCCGACCGAAGAATGTGAGCTCAGACCGACTGCCGCAACCGTAGGAGGTGTGGGTCGCATCGGCGGCGGTCATCACCAGGGTGCTGTCAGTGGCCAGTGGCTCAATCCAGCCGCCCGAATAGCAGGCTGAAACCGCGATCACGCGGTTGCGAATGCCCGCTTCGTCCAGCCAGCGCCGCAGCAGCTCGGGCGTGACCGGGGGCACCTGCAGTGGACCATGCGATGCGGCCAGTTCATGGTTGCGAGCGCCGTGGGAGGTGAGGTAGACCACCAGCACGTCATGCTCGCGGTCCATGCGGTCGCCAAGCGCAGAGAGCGCGCGTTGGAGGTTCTCGGGGGTCGCCCAGGGGTGCGTCGCGGCCGTTCCAGCGTGGTTCATGAGGTGCAGCACGCGCCCTGTGGCGTCAAAGCGCTGCTCCAACAATTCGCTCACCATGGTGCTCTCGCGCCGGAACACGTTCTCGTCGGCATACGGCGCGAACACCAGTCCATAAACGTCAGTCACGCCGGGCCGGTCGGGGGCCAGGGCCAAAAGCTGCTCGTACCAGAGCGATTGCTGCGTCTCAAAGACCGACTGCGTCAGCGCCAGCGTGGGCGGCGCGCTGGTCGATCCAGCGGCGGCATCCGCATTGGCCTCTTTGTCGTACGCTGGCTCCCACGGGCGGTCCGGAAACTGCCACAAGCCGACCACCACCACGCCAACCAGCGCCAGCGAGAAAGCGGCCGTGCGCCACCGCGAGCGAATGAATCGGCTGCTGACCACAATGAGTGCAGCAATCACCCACACGGTGACCAGGGAATACACCACCGAGAACGCGACCTCGGCCACAGAATCAGCCCACGCCGCAGGCCAGCGGGCCACGCAGGCCAGCAGGCCATACAACAGCAATGAAGGCAGCACGGGCGCCCAGGTGGTCAGGACATACCACGCCGCCAGCCCACCACGGGGTGCGCCATCACTGGTTCCAGCATCGTCGGCCGCCGGGCGCATGGCCCACCACGCGCACCACAGGAGCACCGGCGTGGTCCACATGGGCGCGAGCCATCCACGCACGTCAAACCGCGCGGGGCCCGGAATTTCAAGCCGCGCACCGGCCAGCAGCAATGCCGCGCTCAAGAGCGACAGCACCAGCAGTTGCCAGGGGGTGGGGCTGGCAGCCCCGGTGCGCGGGACACGGAACCAGGTGGCGCGCAGCCCCTCGCGCAGCCAGGTTGCCAGCGGCAGGCGGGTCGCAGCGGGTTCGCCGGGCCGCGCGCTGTCTGCCCCTGCCTGCGCGCCCGGCAGCGGGATTTCAATCTCGGGCGCAATGGGCCCCCACTGGCTGGGGAGTGTGTCGGCCCAGGAGCCGGGAACGGTCAGTTCTTTCATACGCGCAATGATGCCATCGACGAGCTACAGATCATAAGCAAGGTCATTGCGAGGGCAGGACAGAACGCATCCTTCTGGAATCGCGTCAGGGCCAACCCATGGGCAGTTCAAGCGGCGGCAGTGACAGCGGCCGAACTGCCATCCTGCGTCGCCAACGGCGGCGACCGCGCCAGTTCAGGCTGCAGGATGAGCCGGTCTGCACCGCTGTAGCAGACGAATCTTCGGTTGGTCGCCCGGCCAATGGCGCACAGGCCCAGTTGCTGCGCCACCGCATGCCCCATCTGCGTCATGCCGCTGCGCGAGACCACGATGGGAACACCCATCTGGGCCGACTTGATGACCATCTCGCTGGTCAGCCGGCCCGTGGTGTAGAAGACCTTGTCGGCCCCCTTCATGGGCACATGATCGTCCCGGCGCTCCGACGTGCCAGCCTCTGGCAAAGGGTTTTTGAAGGTGGGCGACATGGGCCGCAGATCGGCTGGCCCATCCGCCTCGTCCTCGCCATCGGCCGCATCGGCAACGTCGGCTTCGCCGTGCATCCACATCCAGCCAGCGATGGTGTCAATGGCATTGTGGCGGCCAACGTCCTCGACAAACGTGAGCAACTGCGCGCCGCGAAACAGGGCGCAGCCATGCACCGAGCCTGCCGACTTGTACGTGCTTTCCTTGAGCCGTATCGCGTTGACGATGCCGTAGAGCTCGGCCTGCGAAAGCGTTGCGGGCGGCAGCACGATCCGGTCCACCTCGTCCATCAAACCACCAAACACACTGCCCTGGCCACACCCCGTGGTGACGACCTTGCTGGCGGTGCGCTCCTTGATGCGCGCAATGCCACGGCGCGTGCGAACCGCAGCCGCGTGAACATCCCAGTCCACGGTGATGGATTCGATGTCGCCTGGGGAATCCACGAGCCGCTGGTTGCGCAGATAGCCCAGCACCAGCAGTTCGGGGTGCGCGCCCAGGGTCATGAGCGTGACCAGTTCGCGCTTGTCCACATACACCGTCAGCGGGCGCTCTGCCGGAATCTGAACTGCCTCCTGCTCGCCGTGTTCGTTGATCACCTGCACTGCATGGGTGAGCGGCGCGCGGGCGCGGGTCAGGCGTGGCAAGCGGCTTGGCATGGTGGGAGGAGTGGGGGAGATCATGAATGGAATATAAGGATCCGGCCCCATGGCCTGAAAGAACTCCACAGCGCGCCAAGCAGTCCGAGTTCGAAGACTGCGCAGCCGTCACTCGATGGGCGGCCAACCCGCAGCGCAGCGGGGCATCGGATCACACAGGCCGCTGCCATCATGTGCGGTACACAGCCAAAGAAATGCCACACTGCACAATCAGACTAGGCTGATTCCGACGGTCTACCGGAGGGGCACATGGTTTTCCTGGCGAGGCCCTTGCACAACGGCGCTACGTCAGGACTTGGGCGCGGGCGCCCAACGACGACTACGGCTTGGCGGCAGGCGGGGTGTAGGCAAAAGGGCCCGGGTCAGCACAGGCCGCTGAGCCCGCAGCGGCAGGCTTGGCGTTCAACGTTGTCTTGCGGTAGTACTCGGCCACGCGGTCCTGGGACAGGCAAAGCTTGTAGTTATCAACCTTGCCCACCCAGGCGGTGCGCGCAGCCGCCTCGGCAGCCTTTGCGGCCGCCTCGGGCGAAGGCGCAGGGAGCTTGGCCAGCGCGGCGCTGCAAAAGGCCAGAGCGCACAGGCCGACCAGCGACTGGAGGCCAAGGAGGTGGTGTACGGGATCTTTCATGGTGCTCCTCATGCTCATACCTGCACAGGCTTGACGACAGGGGCCTCTTGCGAAGGCGCGGCGCTGCGCTGGCGTGGGATCTTGCCGGCCTGCACATCGTCGTACCAGAGCTCGTGGTGCTCTTTGGCCCAGCCTTCGCTCACATAACCGGTTCGCATGGCCTTGAAGGCGCCTTTCATCCCGACGGTGCCCATATAAATGTGCCCGCAGATCAAGGCCATCATCCAGATCGCCAGCGTGGCATGGACCATATGGGCAATTTGCATGTCGCTGCGCACATCGCCGAAACCGGGAATGAGCTTGTCAAGCACGAGACCGGATACCACCACGAAGATGCCGGGGATGGTGATGCCCAACCAAAACAGACCCTTTTCGCCGGCATTGAAGCGGTGAGACGGCACGTGTTGGTCGCCCTTGCCCAGCATGCCGCCACCCTTGGCCAGCCAATCGACATCAGCACGGCTGGCAATGTTGTCCTTCACAAACGTGATGATGATCACCGCCAGCGACACCGCGAACAACGGGCCCACGAAGTTATGCACGTTCTTGAGGGCATACGTCAGCCAGCCAAAGAGCGAAGCACCCAGGATGGGCAGAAGAAAAAATTTGCCATACGCCATCACGATGCCAGAGATGGCCAGCGCAATGAACGCAAACGCGTTGGACCAGTGGGCAGCACGCTCGAACGGCGTGAACCGCTCGATACGCCGGGGGCCGGTCCCATCAGGGTGCGCATGCCCGAGCGACCCTTTGGTGAAGTAGAAAATGCCCAGTGCCAGAAAAACAATGGCGAACAGCGCTGCGCCGTACGGGATGATCCAGTTGTTGCGCACCTGGCGCCATGCGTCACCTGCATTCGTGTAGCGCGAGCCAGGATACTGCACAAACGGCTGGATCAGGTTGCCCGCCTCGGGCGCCTGCGTCACTGGCAGGCTGCTGTGGCCCGAGACGCCCTGCCCCACCTGACGCCACATGGGCGCATTGTTGCCAGGTTGCACCTTGGCGCGCTCGCCATTGGTCTGTTCGGCATACTTTGGATCAGCACTCGCATCCGGGCGCACCTCGAAAATATTCTGGCTCTTGACCCCGCCCACGGTAGCTGCGGGGGCGGCTTGTGCAGCCGCCGCCTGGGCCGCTGCGGCATCGGCGGGGGCAGCCGTCTGGGCCTGCACCGTCCCCCAAGCCATCGAACCCGCCAGCGCCACAGACCACATGATGTGTTGCATGGTCGACCTCACTTTGACTGGCTGCGGGTGTACTCGTTTTGGCCGTATTGCTGGCGCGTCTTGAGTTGGGCTTCCCAGCTCACCTTGTCGCCGGCTTTCCAGCCGGGCTCGGTAAAGTTGCTGCCGGTACCGGCGTACGCCACGGCGTCGGTGCGCACGCCCATACCGGTCTGCGGTTTTTCGCCGCACGCCGCCAAGGTAAACACTGCCGCACAGGCCGACAAAATGAGTGGTAAGCGCTTCATCATGACTTGGCTCCTGCAGGCTGGCCTGCCTGTTGCGATCCGTACGCCGTTCCCCAGCCCCACACTTCCGCGCCCTTGCCGCGCTGCACGACCCGGTTGCGGAAAATATCGGCCACCACGTCACCGTCGCCCGCGAGCAGCGCCTTGGTCGAGCACATTTCGGCACAGGCCGGCAGCTTGCCTTCGGCCAGGCGGTTGCGACCATATTTCTCAAATTCGGACTGGCTGCCATGGGTCTCAGGGCCGCCCGCGCAGAAGGTGCATTTGTCCATCTTGCCGCGCACGCCGAAGGTGCCTGAGGCCGGAAACTGCGGCGCGCCAAAGGGGCAGGCATAGCTGCAGTAGCCGCAGCCGATGCAGACATCCTTGTCGTGCAGCACCACGCCTTCTTCGGTTCGGTAAAAACAGTTGACCGGGCATACCGCCATGCAGGGCGCATCGCTGCAATGCATGCACGCCACCGAGATGGATTTTTCGCCGGGCACACCGTCGTTGAGGGTCACCACGCGGCGGCGGTTCACGCCCCACGGCACTTCGTGCTCGTTCTTGCAGGCGGTCACGCAGCTGTTGCACTCGATGCAACGTTCTGCGTCACAGATGAATTTCATTCGTGCCATTTTTGTGTCTCCTGGTCAAGGATGGCGCGCTGCGCGCTCACGCCCGCTCCACGTTGCAGATCGTGGTCTTGGTTTCTTGCATCATGGTCACGCTGTCGTAGCCATAGGTGGTGGCGGTGTTCACTGCCTCGCCCCGCACGACAGGTGCTGCGCCCTTGGGGTAGTACGCCAGCATGTCCTTGCCTTGCCAGTGACCCGAGAAGTGGAACGGCATCCACACGGTGTCGGGCGCCACGCGTTCCGTCACCATGGCCTGCACGTTGATGCGCGCCCCGGTGGGAGAGCTCAGCCACACGCGTTCGCCATTGCGGATGCCGCGGTCAGCCGCCGTCTTGGGATTGATTTCGACAAACGACTCCTGCTGCAGCTCGGCCAGCCAGGGGTTGGAACGCGTTTCCTCGCCCCCGCCCTCGTACTCCACCAGACGGCCCGAGCTCATGATGAGCGGGAATTTTTCGTGGAGGTTGTCTGCGATGTTCTTTTGTTGCACCGTCTTGAACAGCGTGGGCATACGCCAGAAGGCCTTGCGGTCATCATGCGTGGGGTACTTGGCCATCAGGTCCGGGCGGGTGCCGTACAGGGGCTCGCGGTGTTGCGGAATCGCGTCCGGGAAGTTCCAGACCACCGCACGCGCCTTGGCGTTGCCAAAGGGGTGGCAGCCATGCTTGAGCGCCACACGGATGATCGCGCCGGTGGGATCGGTCTTCCAGTTCTTGCCTTCGGCCTTGGTCTTTTCGGCATCCGACAGGTCATCCCACCAGCCCAGCTTCTTGAGCAGAACATGGTCGAACTCGGGATAGCCGGTGGTGATTTCGCTGCCCACCGAGTGGGAACCATCCTCGGCGAGCAGGTTCACGCCATCCTTTTCGACGCCGAAGTTGGCGCGGAAGTTGCCCCCACCCTCCATGACGTGCTTGGAGGTGTCGTACAGGTTCGGGGAGCCCGGGTGCTTGAGATCTGCCGTACCGTAGCAGGGCCATGGCAGGCCGAAGTAGTCGCCGCCAAAGTCGTAGCCCGTTTCCTTGTCCTTGCCGCCCTTGGCCTTGAGGGTCTTGACATCGAACAGGTGCATGTTGCGCATGTGCGCCTTCAGGCGCTCCGGGCTCTGGCCGGTGTAGCCGATGGTCCACACGCTGCGATTGATTTCGCGCAGGATGTCTTCCGGCACGGGCTCGTCCATGCCCTTGACCTTCTGCATCTTGAAGTTCTTGGAAAGCTCGGCGGCAAAGCCCAGCTTTTCAGCGAACTGGTGCATGATCATGTGGTCCGACCGGCTTTCCCACAGCGGCTCGATGACCTTCTCGCGCCACTGGATGGAGCGGTTGGAGGCCGTGCACGAGCCACTGGTTTCAAACTGCGTGGCCGCAGGCAGCAGGTACACGGCGCGGTTGGGGTTCAGGTCCTCTGCCTTGCCGGGCATGGCCGCCATGGCGGCTGTGGCCGAGGGGTAAGGGTCTACCACCACCAACAGATCGAGCTTGTCCATGGCGCGCTTCATCTCCAGCCCACGGGTCTGCGAGTTGGGCGCATGGCCCCAGAAGAACACGCCGCGCAGGTTGGAGTCCTGGTCAATCAGCTCGTTGTTCTCGAGCACGCCATCGAT
This sequence comes from Acidovorax sp., assembly GCA_046318695.1. Taxonomy (GTDB): domain Bacteria; phylum Pseudomonadota; class Gammaproteobacteria; order Burkholderiales; family Burkholderiaceae_C; genus Acidovorax. The sequence goes on along the minus strand of JBKCTS010000137.1, from coordinate 10,769 downwards.
CCAGCGCGACACGGTGATGCCGCTCTTGGACATCATGGCGGGCGATGCGTACTGCTTCTTGATCCACTCAAAGTCCACACCCCACACGGCCGCAAAGTGCTTCCAGGAGCCCTCGGCCAGGCCGTAGTAGCCGGGCAGCGAGTCGGGGTTGGGGCCCACATCCGTAGCGCCCTGAACGTTGTCATGGCCACGGAAGATGTTGGTGCCGCCGCCGCTGCGGCCCACGTTGCCCAGGGCCAGTTGCAGGATGCACGAGGCACGGACCATGGCGTTGCCGATGGTGTGCTGCGTCTGGCCCATGCACCACACAATGGTGCCCGGACGGCTGTCCGCCATCATCTTGGCAATCTTGAACATCTGGTCTTCTTTGACGCCGCAGGCCTCTTCCACCTTGTCAGGCGTCCACTTGGACATCACCTCGTCGCGCACTTTTTCCATGCCATAGACGCGGTCGCTGATGTACTTTTTGTCTTCCCAGCCGTTCTTGAAGATGTGATAGACCAAGCCGAACAGGAAGGGAATATCGGTGCCGGAACGGATGCGGACAAACTCGTCGGCCCTGGCCGCCGTGCGAGTGAAACGCGGGTCCACCACGATCATTTTGCAGCCGGTTTCCTTGGCGTGGAGCATGTGCAGCATGCTCACGGGGTGGGCCTCGGCTGCGTTCGAGCCAATGTACAGAGCGACCTTGCTGTTTTGCATGTCGTTGTACGAATTGGTCATGGCGCCGTAACCCCAGGTGTTGGCAACGCCAGCCACCGTGGTTGAGTGGCAGATGCGCGCCTGGTGGTCGCAGTTGTTGGTGCCCCAAAAGCTCACAAACTTGCGCAGCAGGTAGGCCTGCTCGTTGTTGTGCTTGGACGAACCAACGAAATAAACGCTGTCAGGGCCGCTGGCCTTACGCAGATCCTGCATCTTGGCGGTGATCTCGTTGAGGGCCGTGTCCCAGCTGATGCGCTCGTATTTGCCGTTGACCAGCTTCATGGGGTAGCGCAGACGGTATTCGCCGTGGCCGTGCTCCCGCAGCGCAGCACCCTTGGCGCAGTGCGCGCCGAGGTTGATGGGGGAATCGAACACCGGCTCCTGGCGCACCCACACGCCGTTTTCAACCACCGCATCGACGGCGCAGCCGACCGAGCAATGCGTGCAGATGGTGCGGCGCACTTCGATCTTGGTGTCACCAACCGCCACCTTGGCGCCCTCGGCCGCATTGGACTTGCGAACCAGCGCGAGCTGTGTGGCGGCGATGCCGACGCCGACCCCGAGGCCAGAGCGGCGCAGGAACGACCGGCGGTCCATGGTAGGCAGCGCGTGCGACAGGCCGCGACGCAGGCTGTGCACAAACGGCGATGCAGACGATGCGCCCTGCGCGGCCTGCGATGACTTCTTGGTAAGCAACATGGCGGACCCCGCGATCAGAGTTGAGTGGTCTTGTAGTAGTGCTTGACGTGGGCCGACAGGTGGTAGCCGCCGCCTTTTTCAGGGGGTTGGCGCACTGCCTCGGGTTCGGCTGCCACCGGGGTGGCTACAGGGGGAATCGCCACAACGGCTGCGGCTGCAGCGCCTACGGTGGCGGCGCCTGCAAAGAAGCTGCGGCGCGAGGAGAGGGACTGTCGGTTTGGCATATTGTCTCCAGAATGGCTGTCTGCTATGAAACCGTTTTCATACAGTCTATGCCGTTGTGCAAGACCCTGCAATTGACGCTGATGCACTCGCGCCGAGCCAGTCACCTACGTTAAGCGACCGGGTGAGTGTGTCAGTTTGGAGTCAGTCGAGCATGTCAAAGCCCTGGATCTCCACAGACACAAAAGCTCGGGTGAAACCCGCAAGCGACGCATAAAAATGCGCGCTCCGATGCGCAGCAAGCGACTCACAAAGACGCGACACCCAGGGTTGCACATGGTTTGAGAAAAATTCACGCTGCGAGGTCAGATTGCACACGGCCACATCGTCCCCCGCGATCAGGTAGCGCATGACCTCGCAAAGGTAGGCGATGTGATCCTCGGTTTCGGGCATGGCCTCATCGCGCGCCAGGCCCAGCCGCTCAAGGTCATCGCGCAGGCGTGCCAGTGGCTTTTCGTTGAGAAAGCCACTGAGGTAGTGGGAGCCATACAGGTACACATCGGGCTTGCCGACCCCACCGAACAGGCGATCGAACTCCTGTGCAATGTCGTCGTCGCCCAGCGCGCGGGCGCTGGCCACCAGTTGCTGCCAAGGTTCCTGAAGGAACCCGCCCTCGGCGGGTGCCTCGGTCACTGCCACGCGCAGTGCCGACAGCAGCTCAGGCCCCGGCGGCGCGTAGTAGAGCTGCGACAGCAAACCGTACACCTCGGCGCGGGCGGTTTCCTCATCCAGCGCGGAGCTGCTGGGGTCTATCAAAGGGGGGGTGGCACTCACAGGTCGGTCACTTTCGTTTCGCTGCTTGAGGAATACAGATCGATGACGCGGCAATCGCTGCACATCTTCAGGCGCTCCAGGGCCTCGCCCTGGAACATCGCATGGCCTGCCAGCTTGCCCAGCATGGCCTCGATGGCCTTGACGGTGCCAAAGGGCTTGCTGCAACGGATGCAAGCCCAGGGCTGGGCCTCGTTGAGCACACGCAGCCGGGCGCGCTCGGGCGACAGCAAGAGCCGGGGCTGGAGGGTGATGGCGTCTTCAGGGCAGGTGGTGGCGCACAGGCCGCACTGCACGCAATTTTTTTCAATGAAGCGCAGCTGCGGCAGTTGGGGGTTGTCTTGCAGGGCGCTGGCGGGGCAGGCGCTCACGCAGCTCAGGCACAGCGTGCAGCGGTCCTTGTTGACCTCGATGGTGCCCAGCGGCGAACCCGCTGCGGGCAGCGCGATGGCGGCGGGCAGGCTGGCGGCCGGTGTGGGCGCGTGCTCGACCAGGTGGTCCATCGCCATCTCGAGCGTGCTGCGCTTTTCGGGGGCCACGGCAAACCGTGCGGCAACCGCCGGAATCTTCTGGCGCGTCTGGCCCACGGCTTGCAGCGCCGCGTCCAGCGCGGTGGGATGGCGGGCACTGAGCAGTTGCACATGGGTGCCGGTGTAGCCCAGGCCGCGCAAAATGGCTTGCGCGACTTCCATCTGCGCTTGCAGCCCTTGCAGGTACTGCGGCGCTTCTTCGTCGGTGGTGAGCACGACCACTTGCGATGCCCCATACGCAATCGCGCTCAGCCACAGGTCCACCCCGGTGCTGGCGGTGTGCCACAAGGCCACGGGAATCACTTGGGCTGGCACACCCTTGGCCACCTTGAGCTGCGCGGCGCGGCCCAGCTCTTCGACCAGGGCCTGGCCGCGCTCCTGGCTGTGCAGCAGCAGCACGGCGTCTTTGCCGCCGGTAGCGGCGTAGGTGGCCAGCAGCGTCTTGAGCTTGAGGCCCTGCTCGGCGGCAGCCGGATAGGCATAGGTGAGCGCACCGGTCGGGCACACGGTGGTGCAGGCGCCGCAGCCCACGCACAGGCTGGGGTTGACCACGATGCGCTGGCGGCTTTTGTCGCTGCTGACGGCCTCGGCCGAGCAGATGTCCACGCAGGCATTGCAGCCCACGGTTTCGTTGCGGCTGTGGGCGCACAGCTTTTGCTTGTAGGCAAAAAAGCGGGGCTTTTCAAACTCGCCCACCAGCTCGCGCAGCTTGAGCAGCATCGACAGGTCGGTGCCATCCCAGCGAAAGTAGCCTTGCGGCGTGGCGTGCTGCACAAAGGTGGGCGTGGCGGTGGCGGGCCGCAGGTCCAGCACCAGGTCGAACTGGTCCTGCTGCACGGCGGCTTCGCGCGTGAAATCGATCGCGCCCGCCACCTGGCAGGCCTTGACGCAGCCGCGGTGCGACTTACACGCATCCATGTTGATCTGGTAATCGAGCCCAATGGCGTTTTCGGGGCAAGCGGCCACGCAGGCGTTGCAGCGGGTGCACAGGTCCAGGTCGATGGGGTTGTCGGCCTTCCACTGCAGCTCAAAAGCCCCCAGCCACCCGGTCAGCCCGGTGATGCGCCCGCCCAGCACCGGGTAGCGGCGCGCCTGGGCGCCGCCCGCGTTGCCGGGGCCCTGGGAGAAGAGCGTCACGTCCAGCACATCAGACACCATGCCCGCCACGCGCTCGGCCGCGTCCAGGGGGCCGATGACCAGCAGCCTGCCTGCGCTTTTGTACGTGACCGTGGCCACCGGCGGCGGCTCGGGCAGGCGCGCTGCGGCCAGCAGGGCTGCCAGCTTGGGGGTGGCAGCGTCTGCATCACGGCTCCAGCCACCGGTCTCGCGGATGTTCACAAAGCGGATGGGCGACACAGCGCCCTCGGTTTGCCCGCCCAGTTCGGCAAACAGGCGCTGCTCCTGGGTGCAGGCCACCACCACCAGGTCGCCCGATTGGATGGCCTGCTGGAATGCCCCCGCCTCGCGGCGGCACAGCGTGGAATGCAGTGTCAGGTCTTCCTGCAGTGCCGCCCCCAACGCCTTGGGGTTGAGGGGCATGGTCTGGTTACAGTCGCAAATGAGCGTCTTGGTCGTCATGTCGGGTGTGGCTGGCTGAGGGCGCCAGCGGGTCTGGTGCAGACGCTGCGGCAGGGTCAGGCGGGCTGAGGGAAACGCTCGGGGCAGCGTTGGCTGCGGGCAACTGTGCCACGTCCGGATCGGTTTGCACCCCCGCATCATCCCGGGGCCCGGCGGCAGCGCCGTCGGCAGGCGTGGCCGACGCATCGCGCCCGCCTGGGGCGGGCATGGCGGCTTCGTCCTGCTTTTTTTCATGGCCAAAAAAGCCCAGCGTGTGGGCACTGACCATCTTGCGCAGCATCCCGGCGGGCATCGGGTCGGGCTGGGAGTAGTCGCCGATGTAGATATCCAGCCCGTCCATCACATTGAAATGCGGGTCGGCAAACAGCTTTTTCATGGCAAGGTTGCGGACCTCGGGAGCCACGTTGCGGGCCACAAAGGGCTTGAAGTCGGACTCGGGGGTGAGCTGCTGGGCATCTGCCAGCGACGGCAGCGCCTCTGTGGCCTCGGCCGTGCGCGGCTGTCCAGCGTCGGACGACGACGCATCAGGCACGCCTGCCGCAAGCGGGGCCGCAGCGGCGCTGGCAGGCGGGGCCGTAGCGCCTGGGGCGACGGTGGCCTGCGCTGGCGCAGGGGCTGCCGGTTCCTCCAGGGGTTTGCCTTCGCGCGCGTCCTGCTTGCGACGAGACCAGCGGCCCAGGAACCCATCAGACATGGTGCCTGCCCTCGCCCGGTTCGGCCGGGTTGTCTGCGCCTGCGGGTCCACCGCCCAGCCCGCCACCGCGCTGCTTTTCGGTGGAAACGGATGCCGGGTTGCCAAAGCGGTCCTGCAGTGGCTTGAAGCTGTCGGGGCGCTTGCGGCGCTTGGGTTCGGGCTGGTAGTGCTCGGCCACAAAGGCGCGCATCGCATCGAGCACGGGCGCGGGCGCGGGCACCTGCTCCACGGTTTCCTGCGCGTCCAGCCAGCGGCCTGCGTCGTGGTAGCTCAGGCTCACGGCCACGGGCCGGGCCAGGGGTTCGTCGCCGTTGCCGGTGTCTTCATCCATGCGCCACATCACAAACCAGCAAGGCGCTGGCGAGGTGAGGTTCAGGTGGTAGCCCTCGGCATCGTCGCGAAAAAGCTCAACCCGCAACGCCGGAAACAGCCAGCGCTGCTCGTGCTCATCGTGGATCAGGGGGCGCGGCGCGGTGCCGAATGCGGGCTCGTTCATCACCACACCGTCGAGCGACCAGCGCCAGGGCTGCCAACGGTTGTCAAGACGCTCGCGGCGCATGATCACGGCAACGTCGGTGTAGGGGCGCTCGGTCATGGAGCCGGACTTTACCCCCGATAACTCACAGTGCGGCGCGATGCCGGAAAAGCCCCCGGTGCTGCACCGCAGCATCGCGACGCCCGGTTGGCGTCATGCGGGGGCCGTCAGGCTGCGGGGGCCACCTGGGGCGCTTCGTGCAGCACATCCACCGCCACCGCACAGTACTTGAACTCCGGGATCTTGCCAAAGGGGTCCAGCGCCGCATGGGTCAGCAGGTTGGCTGCTGCCTCCGCGTAGGCAAAGGGCATGAACACGGTGCCACGCGGCGTGCCATCGTCGCGCCGCACGCGCACCTGCACCCTGCCCCGGCGCGAGCGAATGCCCACCAGCGCCCCCGCAGCCACGCCCAGCCGCGACAGTTCATCCCCATGCAGCGATGCCGTAGCCATGGGCTCGATGGCGTCCAGCACGGTGCTGCGCCGGGTCATGCTGCCGGTGTGCCAGTGCTCCAGCTGGCGGCCGGTGATGAGCACCAGGGGGTAGTCGGCATCGGGCCGCTCGGCCGCCGGGATCACGCTGGCGGGCACCAGTTGCAGGCGGCCTGTGGGCGTGGGGAAGGTGTCCTTGAACACAATCGGCTGACCCGGATCATCGGCAGTCAGGCAGGGATAGGTGACGCTGGATTCGCGCGCCAGCCGCTCCCAGGTGATGCCGCTGATGCTGGCGTGCATGGCCTGGCGCATCTCGTCGTAGACCGCGGCCACGCCGGATTCCTCGCCCGCGTAGTCCCAGCCCAAACCCATGCGCCTGGCCATCTGCTGGATGATCCAGAGATCCGGCCGCGCATCGCCGGGCGGGTTCACTGCGCGGCGGCCCAGCTGCACCATGCGATCGGTGTTGCTGGCGGTGCCGGTTTTCTCGGGCCAGGCGCTGGCGGGCAGCACCACGTCGGCCAGCCAGGCGGTTTCGGTCAGGAAGATGTCCTGCACCACCAGGTGCTGCAGGCTGGCCAGCGCATGGCGCGCATGGTTGAGGTCGGGGTCGCTCATGGCCGGGTTCTCGCCCAGGATGTACATGCCGCGCACCTTGTGGGGGTCGCTGCCATCTGCCAGGGCCTTGCGCATGATTTCGACCACGGTGTAGCCAGGTGCTGCGTCCAGCGGGGTGCCCCAGAAGTCTTCAAACCAGGCATGCGCCGTCGGGTTGTCCACCCGCTGGTAGTTGGGGAACATCATGGGGATCAGGCCCGCGTCGCTCGCGCCCTGCACGTTGTTCTGGCCGCGCAACGGGTGCAGGCCGGAGCCGGGCTTGCCGATCTGGCCGGTCACGGCGCACAGAGCGATCAGGCAGCGCGCGTTGTCGGTGCCGTGGATGTGCTGGCTCACGCCCATACCCCACAAGATCATCGACGCCTTGGAGGTGGCAAACGCCCGCGCCACCTCGCGCAGCGTCTCGGCCGCAATGCCGCACACGGGGGCCATGGCTTCGGGGCTGTAGCCCATCACGTTGGCCTTGAGCGCCTCGAAGTTGTTGGTGCGGTCACGCACAAAGGCTTCGTCCACCAGGCCCTCGTCGATCACCGTGTGGATCAGCGCGTTGAGCAGGGCCACATCGCTGTCGGCCTTGAACTGCAAGGTGCGCCAGGCATGGCGACCGATGTCGGTCACGCGCGGATCGGCCAGCACAATTTTTGCGCCGCGCTTGGCCGCGTTCTTCATCCACGTGGCGGCCACCGGATGGTTACCGGTGGGGTTGGAGCCGATCACCAGGATCAACTCGGCATGTTCCACATCGTTGACCGGGTTGCTCACCGCGCCCGAGCCCACGCCTTCAAGCAGCGCCGCCACGCTGGAGGCATGGCACAGCCGCGTGCAGTGGTCCACGTTGTTGCTGCCAAAGCCCGTGCGCACCAGTTTTTGGAACAGGTAGGCCTCTTCGTTGCTGCCCTTGGCCGAGCCAAAACCTGCCAGCGCCTTGGGGCCATGCGTGTCGCGCAGGGTTTTGAGCGCGCCTGCTGCCAGGTCAAGGGCTTCGTCCCAGGTCGCTTCGCGGAAGGTATCGCGCCAATCCGCGCCGTAGGGGCGCACTTCTTTGGCCACACCGGGCTTGCGGATCAGCGGCACCGTCAGGCGGTCGGGGTGGTGGGCGTAGTCAAAACCAAACCGCCCTTTGACGCACAGGCGACCGTGGTTGGCCGGGCCGTCACGGCCTTCGACGCTGATGATTTTCTCGTCGCGCACCTTGTAGGTGATGAGGCAGCCCACGCCGCAAAACGGACAGACCGAGTCAACCTTGCGATCCACCTTTTGCGAGCCGATGTGCGCCTTGGTGCTGAGCGCGCCGGTGGGGCAGGCCTGCACGCATTCGCCGCAGGCCACGCAGGTGCTCTCGGCCATGGGGTCGTCCAGGTCAAAGACGATCTTGCTCTCGGCCCCGCGCAGCGCGTAGCCGATCACATCGTTGACCTGTTCCTCGCGGCAGGCGCGCACGCAGCGTGTGCACTGGATGCAGGCATCCAGGTTGACGGCCATGGCGGGGTGGCTGAGGTCGGGCGCTGGCTGCTCGCGGCGCAGGGCCTTGAGCGCCGGGCGCACGGCCACGCCCAGGCGGTCTGCCCAGGTGCTCAACTCGCCATGCTGGCCGACTGTTTCGGAAGAATTTGAATTAAATAGGCCACTCGCGCTTGATGCGTATAGGCTTTCAGCTATCAATTCAGGAGTGGTTGCGTTGGCGTCGTTCCAGCGGTAGCCCGCCTCGGGCATGTCCGACAGCAGCATCTCCAGCACCATCTGCTGGCTCTTGCGGGCACGGGGGCTGGCCGCCTGCACCTTCATGCCCTGGGTAGGGGCGCGGCAGCAACTGGGGGCCAGCGTGCGCTCGCCCGCGATCTCGACCACGCAGGCGCGGCAGTTGCCGTCAGGGCGCAGGCCGTCGGCGAAGCACAGGTGCGGGATGTCCACGCCGTGGCGCTGCGCCGCTTTCAAAATGGTTTCACCAGCCCGGGCCGTGACGGGCTGGCCATCGAGCTCGAAAGCCACATCGGACGCGGGGGGCGCAGGGACGTTGACACTCATCCGAGCACCTCATGTGCAAAGTATTTCTGGATGCAGCGGATGGGGTTGGGCGCTGCCTGCCCCAGGCCGCAGATGGACGCATCGCCCATGACCTGCGCCAGGTCAGCCAGCAGATCAGCGTCCCACTGCGGTGCCTGCATGAGCGCGGCCGCCTTGGCCGTGCCCACCCGGCACGGCGTGCACTGGCCGCAGCTTTCGTGTTCAAAAAACCGCATCACATTCAGCGCCGCATCGCGCGCGCGGTCGTGCTGACTGAGCACAATGACGGCGGCCGAGCCGATGAAGCAGCCATAGGGCTGCAGCGTGTCAAAGTCCAGCGGGATGTGATTGAGGCTGGCGGGCAGAATGCCGCCCGAAGCCCCGCCGGGAAGGTAGGCGTAAAGCTGGTGGCCTTCCTGCAAGCCGCCACAGTATTCGTCGATGAGTTCCTGCACGGTGATGCCCGCAGGCGCGAGCTTGACGCCGGGGTGCTTGACGCGGCCGCTCACACTGAAGCTGCGAAGGCCCTGGCGGCCGTGGCGGCCGAAGCTGGTAAACCACTGTGGGCCGCGCTCGACGATGTCGCGCACCCAGTACAGCGTTTCAAAGTTGTGCTCCAGCGTGGGTCGGCCAAACAGGCCCACCTGCGCGATGTAAGGCGGGCGCATGCGGGGTTCGCCGCGCTTGCCTTCGATGCTCTCGATCATGGCGGACTCTTCGCCACAGATATAAGCGCCCGCCCCGCGCCGCAGCTCGATATGGGGCAGCGGGCCCGGCGGCTGGGCGCGCAGGTCCTGGAGCGCTGCCTGCAGCAGTGCGCGGCAGCCGTGGTATTCGTCACGCAGGTAGATGTACACCGCCTCGGTGCCCACCACCTGGGCGGCGATGAGCACGCCCTCCAAAAAGCGGTGCGGGTCGCGCTCGAGATAGGTGCGGTCCTTGAAGGTGCCGGGCTCGCCTTCGTCGATGTTGACGGCCATCACGCGCGCAGCCGGTTGGGCACGCACGATGCGCCATTTGCGCCCGGCCGGAAAGCCCGCACCACCGAGGCCGCGCAGGCCGGAGTTCTCCATGGCCACGAGCACGGCCTCGGCATCCAGTGCACCATTGACCAGCGCAGCCGCCGTTTGGTAGCCGCCGTGCGCGCGGTAGGTGGCCAGGTCGGTGTGGGCAGGGCTGATGACACCGGGCTGCGCTGGCAGGCTGCACTGCGCCATCGCTGCCGGTTCAAAGTGGATCGCTTGCAGCGTGGGCGGATGCAGGGCCAACGCCCTGTCGGGCATCATGTCCACGGCCTGCATCACCGAATCCACAGTGGCCGTGGGCACCGGGCACTGGTGCACCACCGCCACCGGAGCCTGCTCGCACCGGCCCACGCAGGGCACGGCCTGCACCTGCACATCGCCCAGCCCGGCCGCTTGCAGGCGCGCGGGCAATGCTGCCAACAGCGCGTGTGCACCGGCCAGGCTACAGCTGAGGCTGTCGCACACGCGCAGCACCAGGCGCGGCGCTGCGGCCGGGTCGCCGCGCACGATCTCGAAGTGGTGGTAGAAGCTGGCCACCTCGTACACCTCGGCCATGGGCAGGTTCAACTGCTGTGCCAAGGCCACCAGATGCCGGTCGTGCAGCACGCCGGCATGGTCGTTCAGGCGGTGCAGGTATTCAATGAGCAGGTCGCGGCGAAATCCCTCGGCAGGGCGCGGGCCCAGCCATTGCGCCACATCGGCCATCGCAGCGTCTTCGGGCTGGCGGCCCTTGAGGTGGCTTTTGCGGCGGATGCGTTCGCGCAGGTCGGAGACCGACAGAGCGGCAACGGTGGGGGCTTCGGGCTGCGGAGTCATGGGTGGCATTTTCACCCCGAAGCGGCACGGAGCAAGAGCCCACGCCAGCACGCAACAGCCGGGCGACCCCGCTGCTGCGCGTGTGGAACCCGTTCAGCCTAAAAACGGCAGTTGGATGCATTTGCCAGCGCTGCTGTGGGG
>JBKCTS010000136.1:0-1394 GCA_046318695.1 Acidovorax sp. | reverse complement strand
CGCGGTACAGCTCCCAGTTGCTAGTGAAGATGCCGCCGTCTGTGTTGCTGTCGCTGTAGCCCAGCATGAGGTCTTGCTCGCCGCCGCTGCGCTGCACCAGCGCGGCAAGGCCCGGCAGGGGGTAGAAGTCGCGCATGATGGGCGCGGCATTGCGCAGGTCTTCGATGGTTTCGAACAGCGGCACCACGATAAGGTGGTTGCGGGATTCGCCATCGAGCGTGCCGGTCATCAAGCCCACTTCTTTTTGCAGCAGCAGCACTTCCAGCAGGTCGCTCACGGTTTCGGTGTGGCTGATGATGTAGTGGCGGATGGCGTCGGGGCCAAAGCGCTCGCGCATCACGCGGGCGGTTTCGAAGATGGCGAGTTCGCCCTGGGTGTGGGCGCTGTAGCTGGCGCCCACCACGCGCAGCGGCCGCGCGTCGTTAAGCAGGCGCACAAGCAGCTTGCGCTTGGCCTCTTCGCCAAGGGCGGCGTAGTGGCTTTCGAGGCGGGCGGTGGCCAGCAGCTCGGCCACCACTTCTTCGTGCTTGTCGGAGCTTTGGCGCAGGTCCACCGTGGCCAGGTGGAACCCGAACACTTGCACCGCACGGATGAGCGGGTGCAGCCGCTCGGCGGCCAGCGATTGGCCGTGGTGGGACTTCAGGGACGCCTCGATGATCTGCAGGTCGGCCAAAAACTCGTCTGCGCTGCCATAGGGGTTTTGCGGCGGGACGGCGTGGCGAGCGGCATCACCGCCGGTGAGCTGCTTGAGGGAGGCCGCCAGGCGCGAGTAGATGCCTGTGAGGGCGCGGCGGTAGGGCTCGTCCATGCGGTGCTCGCTCTGGTCGGGCGAGCGCTGGGCCAGCGCTTCCATCTCGGCCGATACCTGCACGAGGCGGGCCGACAGCGACAGCTCGCCGCCCAGGTAGTGCACTTCGGTCAGGTAGTGGCGCAGGGCCACTTCGGCCTGGCGGCGCAGGGCGTATTGCAGGGTCTGCGCGGTGACGTTGGGGTTGCCGTCGCGGTCGCCGCCAATCCACTGGCCCATGCGCAGAAAGCTGTGCACAGGGTATTCGCCCAGCTCGCTTTCCAGGTCGGCGTAGATCTTGGGGATCTCGCGCAGGAAGGTGGCTTCGTAGTAGGACAGCGCGTTTTCGATTTCGTCGGCCACGGAGAGCTTGGTGAAGCGCAGCAGCCGCGTCTGCCATAGCTGGGCCACGCGGGCGCGCAGTTGCGCTTCGTTGGCGGCAAGCTCGCGGGGGGTGAGGGCGTCTTTGGCGGTGGTGTCGCTGCCTTGAACACATATGGCGAAGAGGTCGCCAAGATGGAGGACGCACGCGTTGTGCAGACCTTCGCTTTGTTCGAGATGTTCAGCAGCGCCGAGCGGCTTCAAGCGCGACAGAGAATTCTGGACG
>JBKCTS010000135.1:0-1224 GCA_046318695.1 Acidovorax sp. | reverse complement strand
GTGCTGCTCATCATCTTCATGGTGACCGCACCCATGCTCACCCCCGGCATGATCGACGTGCCCAGCGTGGGCAAAGGCAAAAACATGCCCAAGGTGGTGGCCCAGGTCATTGTTAGCAAAGACGGCTCGCTGCAGTTCAAGACCCCCGAGGCCACGCGCAGCCTGAACCAGCGCGAAATCGGCGAAGCCGCCATCCGTTGGCAAAAAAACCAGGGCGTGAACAGCGCCGTGGTGATCAGCGCCGACAAGGGCGTGCAGTATGAGACCGTGGTGAAGGCCATGGACGCGCTGCAAAAGGCCGGCGTGCAGCGCGTGGGCCTGTCCGTCAAGCAGGGTGGCTGACGCCGCCCCGCGCAGACCCGGCCATGCACTCCATCGACGACCGCGACCAGTTCACGCCGCCACAACCGCCCGCACGCTTGCGTGCGATCGGGTTGGCGGTGCTAGTGCACGCCGTGCTGATTGGGGCGCTGACCTGGGGCCTGAACTGGAAGACGAGCACCGACCAGCCCGCCGTGGAAGCCGAACTCTGGGCCGCCGTGCCGCAAATGGCCGCGCCGCGCGAAAACATCCCCCCGCCGATGCCCGAGCCGCCCGCCCCGCCGCCCCCGCCACAGGCCACACCCACACCACCACCCCCAAGCGCAGCCGAGCCGCCCGACACGCGTGAGGCCGATATCGCCATCGAACGCGAAAAGAAACGCCTGGAGCAGGAAAAAAAGGCCCGCGAACAGCAGGCCGAGCGGGACAAGCGCGAGCGCCTGGAACAGGAAAAGAAGGAGCGTCTGCAAAAGGAAAAAGAGCGCGCACGCGAAAAAGAAAAGGAACGCGAAAAACAGTTGGTCGAGCAAAAAAAGGCCGAGCAGGAAAAGCAAAAGAAACTCGCCGAAGACAAACGCAAGGCTGAAGAAGCCGCGAAACGCAAGGCCGAGGCCGAAGAGAAACAACTGGCCAAGCAGCGCGAAGAGAACCTGCGCCGCATCCAGGGCCTGGCGGGTGCAACGGGCGGCGAAACCGCTTCGGGCACTGCACAGCGCAGCGCAGGCCCATCAGGCAGCTACGGCGGTAAGGTGGCAGCCAAGGTGCGCCCCAACATCGTGTACCCCGATCTCATATCCGGCAACCCGCGCGCCGTGGTCGAAGTGCGCGCTGCGCCAGACGGCACCATCGTAGGCAAGAAGCTCATCCAATCCAGCGGCAACAGAGCCTGGGACGATGCGGTGC
>JBKCTS010000134.1:0-3946 GCA_046318695.1 Acidovorax sp. | reverse complement strand
GCGAGGGGTCGGTCATCGGGCGGGTGGCATTGGGTTGGGCGATCAATGGGCTGCGACGATGCCAGCACGCGCCGCAACAAAGGCATTCGCAGCGCCGTCGTGCAGCGCATGGCGGCCCTGCGTGACGCGGCATGTTCCGGCCGTCCATACGCTGTCGATGGCGGATGTGCGGTGGCTGGCAAACACATGCGCCGACAGCATGGCGGGCGCTGGCAGGCCGCGCAAGGCCACATGCTGCGCGTTGAGCACCACCCAGTCGGCCGACTGGCCGGCGGCAATGCCCGCCAGGCCACCATCGGCCAGGCGCCCCGCCGCCTGTGCCCCGCCCTGCACGGCCTGCAGGGTGATGGCGGTGGCCACCTCGGGCTGCGCGGCCGTGGCCAGCACATTGCGCTGGCGGCGCGACAGGCGCTGGCTGTATTCGAGCATCAGCAGTTCCTCGGCCGCATTCACGCAGACGTGGCTGTCCGATCCCACGCCCCAGCGGCCACCATGCTGCAGCCACAGCGGCATGTCGAAAATGCCGTCGCCCAGGTTGGCCTCGGTGGTGGGGCAAAGGCCTGCCACCGCACCCGTGGCAGCGGCAGCCGCGTACTCGGCGGGCGTCATGTGCGTGGCGTGGACCAGGCACCAGCGCGCGTCCACCGGCGCGTGCTCAAGCAGCCATTGCACGGGGCGCTGGCCGCTCCAGGCGATGCAGTCCTCCACTTCCTGGGTCTGCTCGGCAATGTGGATGTGGATGGGTGCGTGCGGACTCATCGCGGCAAGGCCCTGCACGGCGGCCACCAGGCTGTCGGGCGGCACGGCGCGCAACGAGTGCGGTGCCATACCCAAAATAGCCTGTTGCGCTTGACAGACGGACACCAGGCGCTCCAATAACGATAGCATGCTGTCGGTGCTGCGGATAAAGCGGGCCTGGTCGGCGTGCGGCGGCTGGCTAGCGAACCCGCTGGTCTGGTAGAGCACCGGCAGCAGCGTGATGCGGATACCGGCGCGGTGCGCGGCGCGCAGCAGGGCAAGCGAGAGGGTGGCGTCATCGGCATAGGCTGCGCCGCCCTGGTCGTGGTGCACGTAATGGAACTCGCACACGCTGGTGTAGCCCGCCTCCAGCATCTCCACATAAAGCCATGTGGCGATGGCCTCCAGCGACTCGGGGCTGATGCGCGCGGCAAAGCGGTACATCAGGTTGCGCCAGCTCCAAAAGCTGTCTTGCGCTGCGCCGCGGTACTCCGTCAGCCCCGCAAACGCGCGCTGGAAGGCGTGCGAGTGCAGGTTGGGCATGCCGGGCAACAGCGGCCCTGCGGCCTGCGGCACGCCACGGGGTGCTGCGGCATCGGCGGCGACGTGGGTGATGCGCCCCGCGGCATCCCACTGCACCAACACATTGCGCGCCCAGCCCGCCGGGAGCAGCGCATCGGCGGCAAACAGGCTGCGCGATGCATCAGGCGCCATGGCGAACCCCTTGGCCGTGGATACCCAGACCGTCGGCCGCCAAACGCCCCTGGCGCACGATGGTGCAGGCGGGCTTGTGGCCGAGCCAGTAGGCCAGCTCGGCCGGCTCGCCGACCGGCCACACCACAAAATCGGCAGACCGGCCCGCGGCAATCAAGCCATGCGAGTGGTGCAAGCCCAGCGCGCGCGCGGCATGCAGCGTGATGCCCGCCAGGGCCTCGGGTACCGTCAGGCGAAACAGTGTGCAGGCCATGTTGGCCATCAGCAGCAGGCTGAGCGCAGGCGAGGTGCCCGGGTTGTGGTCGGTGGCCACGGCCATCGGCACACCGGCTTCTCGCAGTTGCGCGATGGGTGGCAGGTGGGTATCGCGCAGGGTGTAGTAGGCGCCTGGCAGCAGCACGGCCACGGTGCCGGCGGCCTTCATGGCGGCGATGCCTTGCATTGACAGGTGCTCGATGTGGTCGCACGACAGCGCGCCGTAGCGGGCCGCCAGCGCTGCGCCGCCCATGTCGGAAAGCTGCTCGGCATGGAGCTTGACGGGAATGCCCAGCGTTTGCGCGGCGCGGAACACCTGTTCGGTTTCGGCCAGCGTGAAGGCGATTCGCTCACAAAACACATCCACCGCGTCAACCAGGCCTTCAGACACCAGGGCGGGAAGCATCTCATTGCAGACCTGATCCACATACGCCAGACTGCGCCCCAGATACTCGGGGGGCAGCGCATGCGCTCCCAGGAACGTGGTGCGCACCGTCAGGCCAAAGGCATCGCCCAGCCGCCGGGCCACGCGCAACTGCTTGCGTTCGTGCTCCAGCGCCAGGCCGTAGCCGGACTTGATCTCGATGGCGCACACGCCCTCGGCCAGCAAGGATTGCAGACGCGGTGCCGCCTGAGCGAAAAGATCATCTTCCGATGCCTCGCGCGTGGCCCGCACGGACGACACGATGCCGCCCCCCGAACGGGCGATCTCCTCATACGTGGCGCCTGCCAGCCGCATGGCGAACTCGTTGGCGCGCTGGCCACCGTAGACCAGATGGGTGTGGCAGTCGATCAGGCCAGGCGTGAGCACTGCGCCCCGCGCGTCCCAACGGCGCAGCGGCGCACATTCAGCGGGCAACTGCGCCTCGGGCCCCACCCACGCAATGCGTCCTTGCTGCACCACCACGCAGACGCACTCGCCCACGGGCCCGGGCACATCCAGCGCCACAAGCCCCGCAACGGGCCGCAGGTTGCACCACACCCCGTCGGCGCTGCAATCCAGCGCTTGATCGGGCCGCGCAGCAAACGCCTGCGACGCGCTTTCCACTGAAGGGTTCACCGAAACAATCATGGCGTGCTTGCTATAAATTCAATAGCTACAAACGTATACAAATCGTGCGCGATTGGCAGTTTTTATTCATTTTTCTGGCCTTCACAACGCTCCAGCGCAATCCACACCGCCGCGCAGGCAGCCGCGGGTGTGGGGGTGTCGGCGGGCACAAGCCGCCCGCGCGCTGCACCGCCCTCCCCCGCCCACCACAGGCCCTGGCCTGCGCGCAGAGGCTGCGGCGCAGCCCCCGGCACGGACCAGAGCCACTGGCCCTGCAGCACCATGGCCAGACCGGCGTGGGCGGTCTCGGGCGCTTGGGCGTCGGCCACGATGCGCAGCGCTCCGCGCCACGCGCCCCGCCGCAGCATGAGGTTGAAATCCTTGGACGTTCCGCCCAGCATGGCCCCATCCACCGCGTCGTCGCCCGCAAACGCAAAGGGCTGCCAGCGCGGCTCCAGGCGGTGCTCCCACGCAGGGCCGCGCAGGTGCAGGCCGTCGCCGTCCAGCAGCATGATCTGACGGTCCACGCCAGGAAACACAGAGAACGGCCCCGGCCGATCAACGGTCGCCAGGCTCACGCGCCACTCAAAGCGGTTCATGTCCGCACCCGGGGGCCAGCAGGCCAGCTCCTGCGTGCTGCCGCCGCCGTTTTTCCAGGGGGTGCTGCCCGTGGTGGCCAAGTCAAAGAAGTTCATGGGTCGATTGTGGTGCCGGCCGTGGGTCTGCAGTGCATCGTCGCTGCGCTGATCAGCGAACCATCGGCAGCTTCAGGCCATGCGTCCTGGCCGTTTGCACCGCCAGCTCGTAACCGGCATCTGCATGGCGCATCACACCGCTGCCGCAGTCGTTGACCAGCACGTTGGCCAGCCGCGCCGCAGCAGCGTCCGTGCCGTCGGCCACGATCACCATGCCCGCATGCTGCGAGTAGCCCATGCCCACGCCGCCGCCGTGGTGCAGGCTCACCCATGTGGCGGCGCCCGCGGTGTTGAGCAGGGCGTTCTGCAGCGGCCAGTCGGTCACCGCGTCCGAGCGGTGCCGCGGGGCCGCGGTCTCGCGGTTCGGACTGGCCACCGAGCCACTGTCCAGGTGGTCGCGGCCGATGACGATGGGCGCCTTCAGCTCGCCCGAGCGCACCATCTCGTTGAAGGCGAGGCCGGCCTTCGCGCGCCCGCCGAGCCCGACCCAGCA
>JBKCTS010000133.1:0-3260 GCA_046318695.1 Acidovorax sp. | reverse complement strand
TCCCAGCGCCTTGTGGCTGAACAGGTAGCCACCGCGTGCGGGCTGTGCGCTGCCCGGCGTCTTGCCCAGCTCCACCTTGGTGCGCCACAGCCGCTCTTTGGCGTTGAGCGCTGCTGCGGGCATACACACATGCACATGCGGATGGAACCCGAGTTGGCGGTTGTGCGTGTGCAGCACCGCCAGTGCGCCGGGCGTGCCCGCGAGCTTGGGGTCGTTCTGGCTGAAGGTGTTGAGGGTGTTCCAGGCGGCGCCCATCAAAGCCTCGTAGACCACACGCTGGTGCGACCAGGCCAGGGTGCGAAGCTGGGCGGGCAGCGTGAAGGTGACGAGGAAGTAGGTGGCGGGCACCAGGGCTTTGAGTTGGCGCTGCAGCCACGCCTCGCTCTCAAAGTGTTGGCAGTGCGGGCAGGCGCGGTGGCCGCAGGAGTGCGGCAGGCAGGCCTGGGTGTGGCAGCCCGCGCAGGCCGCGAGCATGTGGGGCGCAAAGCGGGTGCGGCAGGTGCCCAGCGCGCTCAATGCCTGGCGGTGGCTGGGCAGCAGCCGATGGGCGTAGCGCTGCAGCAGCTCGGGCTCGAACTGTTGGATCAGCTCGGCCAGGCGCATCATGGCTGCGCTCCCTTTGCTGCACTCGTTGCCGATGGCCAGCCAATCCGGTAACCATTCATCAATGCGTTCAGGCGCTCGCTGCAAGCGTCAGCGGTGTGGCTGGTGAGGTGGGTGTAACGCGCGGTGGTCAGGATGCTGTGGTGGCCCAGGATCTGTTGCACCTGCAGCAGATCGACCCCGGCCTCGATCAGGTGCGTGGCGTAGCTGTGGCGCAGGCTGTGGGGAGAAATCTTTTTTTGAGGCCGAGTTCGCGGGTGACGCGCGCGAGGGCGCGCTGCACGCCGCCGCGGTCCAGCGGGCTGCTGGCGCGGTGGGCACCGCAGAGCCCGGCGGCGCGGTTGGGGAACAGCAGCGTGGGGTGGCGGTGGCAGGCCCAGAAGCGACGCAGCAGTGCCAGCGTGGCCTCAGGCAGGGGCACCAGGCGGTCGCGGTTGCCCTTGGCGTTGCGCACCTGCACGCGCATGCGCTCGGCATCGATGTCGGCCACGGTCAAGGCCAGCCCTTCGCCCAGGCGCAGGCCCAGGCTGTAGAGGGTGAAGAAGAGCACGCGGTAGCTGAGCACGCGGGTGTGATCCACGATGGCCTGGATTTGGAGGGTGCTGACGATGTCGGGCAGGCGGCTGGTCTTGGGCGGGCGGATGAAGCCGGGCATGGCCCAGGGCTGATTGAGCACGTGTTCGGTGAAGAATTTGAGGCCGTACAGATCAAGCTTGACGCCGCTCCAGGAGTGCTGGGCCTTCATGGCGGTGAAGTAGTCGGCCAGCTGCGCCGGGCTCAGGGCAGAGACTTCGAAGTTGAAATGGGCGCCGATGCGGCGCATGGCGCGGGCATAGGCCTCGATGGTCTTGGGGCGTAGGCCTTGGAGTTGCAGATGCTGCAGGTGGGATCGGTACTGGCAGGCGAAAGGCTCGGGAAACTGGGCAGGGTTGATGCCGCTGGGGTGGCTGGACATGGGCGGTTCTCCTCGATGGTGGAAGGGCTGCATGCCCTACCATTGAGGCATGCACCAACACCTTACGGGATCGCCGCGGATGGCGGGGTTGTCGCTCCGCGCAGCGGCTTCGTCCAACGTCGGAGTTCAACGTCGGAGTTCAGCGGCTGCCGTAGGCGGTCCGATGGGACGCCCTGTTAGCCAGCAGACGCGCGAACACTGGAAACAGCGTAAGCGGGCACAAAAAATGGAGCCACATGATGGAGAGAACTTCCAGGAACTCCATGTTTGGCGCGTAGTGGAGGGCAAGGGCGACGGCGGTGAGCACTGCGGATGCGGCTGCGACGAACGCCAGCCTGTACGAGTGCGCAGAAGCGACATAAGCCAAAGTTACGCAGCCCGCGGCAACAAAGGGAAGCCAGGACAGCACTTGGAGCAAGGGTGTCAGCCACTCACTGCGCTCCGCAGCGCGGCCAAACGGATGGAAGGCAACCGAGTAGCCGAATGCCGCCATCGAGAGCCAGGCGACCGCAGTGCCCAGCACGATTGCTATTGCGAATGATCGAGTACCCATATGCTTTCGCTCCATTGTGCGGCCTAACGTTGGAGGCCAGCGGCGCACAGCACCAGCCGCGCAGCGGCAATCTGCTGCTGTGTGTCCGTCTGGGCCGGAATGTTATGCGGGCTATTTCCCATACGTGTTTGTAAGCTGCTCAGTGCGCCGCTGCACTTCGCGCGCATATGCGGCCATTTCGCTTTGCATTGGCTCAGATGTTCCAAAGGTCAGTGATGGAGTGGCCGCAGGGTACTCCCTGCGATAACGGGCGACCCCGTCCAAGTAGCGCTGATGTTCATATGGCCCCGCAAAAGGCCAGAACATCCACGCGTGACCCGCTTCTTGAAAGCGCAGAGCCTTCACGACCTCGCTATCAAGTTCGACTTCCTTCGCGGAAATCAGTAAGTCGGTTGAGCCATTACGCATCGCACGAAGCTCCCCCGCAATCATTGTGGCCTTAACGGAACTTTCCATCAGCGAGAACTCTGGCACTCCTACATGGACTCCCACGCGAACACCGGCCGCAAACGTTGCGGCCAGCAAAAGACAACCAAGTGCGAGTTTAGTAACGCGTTGCATTGTTCGTATAACTTGTGGTTTATCTGACCAAACACCGGATACCCAGAACCGCAGTCGTTAAACAAAGTCGCATGACGTCCCCAAAAAGTGTTTGATATCAATCTTGTAGAGCATCATGCTGGATGCATGAACAGGTATAACAGATCTGACAAACCTGACTGGGTACCTCCCCGGTCCGTCAAGCTGCTCGATCAGGTGCGCGAACGCATCCGCTACCTACAGTGCAGACTACAGACTGAAAAAGCATATGTCTACTGGGCCAAGGCATTTGTATTGTGGACGGCCCGCAGCCAGGGTGGTTTTCGACATCCGCGCGACATGGGGCAGGCCGAAGTTGAAGGCTTTCTGACGATGCTGGCAACGGAGAAACGGGGCCCAGACCTGAAGACCGCCCCATAGGAGACATCGGCCGCCGCAGGTTTGGAAAGCGGCGTCATGCTCAACCATGCAAGACGTGAACCGGCGCATTCAACCTATTGAGTCGGCATCAACCAACTTGAATGCGTTGATGCGGTTCGAAGCTCTGCGCAAGGCTTCGACAGGCTCAGCCCGAACGGCTGGTTCAAGTTCAAAGGTGCCGACTCAATA
>JBKCTS010000132.1:0-2229 GCA_046318695.1 Acidovorax sp. | reverse complement strand
GTGTTTGACCTGTACCCGGCCGACCCGGTGGATCCGCTGGAGGCACTGATCGCCGAGCGCTTACGCGACGCAGGCGGCCCCACACCCGCACCCGCACCCGCACCTGACACCACAGCCCCGGCCGCGTCGCAAGCCAGCCCGGGGGCAGCCAAGGCACCGCCCGCCGCCGACCCCCTGGGCGACCTGATCGCGCAGCGCACCCAGCGCGCAGGCGCTGCGGACACCCAGGCGTCCCCCGCCGCTGCAGCCCCACCTGCGGCCGACGCCGCAGTCACCCGCGCGGGATACACCCAGCCCACAGCCACCCGCACCGACCGGATCATCATCGTGGCGCTCGACCCTGGCCATGGTGGCGAAGATCCCGGTGCCATCGGCCCGGCCGGCACGCGCGAAAAAGACGTGGTGCTGCGCGTCGCCTACCTGCTGCGCGACCGCATCAACGCGACCTCTGTGGGTGGCAACCCGATGCGGGCGTACCTCACGCGCGACGGCGACTACTTTGTGCCGCTGGGCGTGCGCGTGCAAAAGGCCCAGCGCGTGCAGGCCGACCTGTTCATCAGCATCCATGCCGATGCCTTCACCGAACCCGCCGCGCGTGGCGCCAGCGTGTTTGCGCTGAGCCAGGGCGGCGCATCAAGCACGGCGGCGCGTTGGCTGGCCAACAAAGAAAACCAGGCCGACCTGGTGGGCGGCATCAACGTGCGCGCGCGCGACCAGCATGTGCAACGCGCTCTGCTGGACATGAGCACCACCGCGCAGATCAACGACAGCCTCAAGCTGGGCACCACCTTGCTGGGCGAGATTGGCAGCGTGGGACGCCTGCACAAGCCGCGCGTTGAACAGGCAGGGTTTGCGGTGCTCAAGGCCCCCAACATCCCCAGCGTGCTGGTGGAAACCGCTTTCATCAGCAACCCCGAGGAAGAGCAGCGCCTGCGCAGCATCGCCTACCAAGAGCGGCTGGCCGATGCGCTCATGCGCGGCATCACCAGGTACTTTGCGAAAAACCCACCCCTGGCGCGCAGCCGGTCGGTGTAGCCGCTGCCTCTGGCGCCCCCTCAGGAAGACGCAACCTTGCCTTGTCGGCCTGCTCGCCAAGCGCCAAAGATCGCGATCAGCCCCGGCACAAAAATCAGCGCCCAGATGATCTTGTCCAGATGCTCTTGCACCCAGGCAAGGTTGCCAAAGAAATAGCCCGCGGTGCAGATGCCCAGCACCCACAGCATCGCGCCGCCCACGTTGTAGGCCGTGAACTTGCCCCGGCTCATTTCCGCCACGCCCGCCACAAACGGCGCAAAGGTGCGAATGAAGGGCATGAAGCGCGCAATCACGATGGTGATGCCGCCGTAGCGCTCATAAAAGTCATGCGCCTGGTTGAAGGCTCGGCGGTTGAACCAGCGGGAGTCCTCCCACTGGAACACCTTGGGCCCAAAAAAGCGGCCGATCGTGTAGTTGCACTGATCCCCCAAAATGGCCGCCACGATCAGCACCGCGCAGGCAATCGGCAGGCTCATCATGCCCGCCCCGCACAGCGCACCCACGATGAACAAGAGCGAGTCGCCGGGCAAAAACGGCATCACCACCACGCCGGTCTCGACAAAGACAATCAGGAACAGCAGCGCGTACACCCAGGCGCCGTAGGCCGTGACGAAGTTCGCGAGGTACCGGTCCACATGCAAGATGAAGTCGATCAGGAAGCTGACAATTTCCATGGCGGGCGGGCCCAAGGCGGGGTCGATGAAAAGCGCGCATTATCCCCACCGGGCTGCGCAGCGCTGCCAAAACCCCTTCAGGCCTGGCCCTAGGAGCCTGTCGGACTTGGAAATCGTCGGCGGCAAATCGACCGCAGCGGTCCATTTTTAACCGCCTTTTTGCCCCATAGCTCGGCTATGGGGCTGCAAATTCGGCAAAAACTGTCCTCGCTGGGGCCGATTTTCGCTTTCGACGCTCCAAGTCCGACAGGCTCCTAGAATTGCCCAGGTGACTGCCCCCACCCCGCCCATCGCTGCCGACGTGCCGCCGCCCGTTGCAGCCCCTGCCCGCCGCCCCATCCGCGACCTGCCCGACGAGCTCATCAGCCAGATTGCGGCGGGCGAGGTGGTGGAGCGCCCGGCATCGGTGGTGCGTGAGCTGGTGGACAACGCCCTGGATGCGGGCGCCACCCAGGTCACGGTGCGGCTTGTCGCAGGTGGCGTGCGCCTGATCACGGTTGAAGACGATGGCGGCGGCATT
>JBKCTS010000131.1:0-5177 GCA_046318695.1 Acidovorax sp. | reverse complement strand
GCACTTCCTTGACCACCAGGTCCTTGAGGTGGGCCAGCACGTACTGCAGGTCGTCCTCTTTGCGGCACATCCAGGTGGGTACGTTTTTGAGGATGGGCTCCTGGCCCAGGTAAAAGCGGATCATCTCGGGCACGTACGGGTACACCGATTTATCGTCGGCCACGCCCGTGCCCACGGCGTTGCAAATCCCCACATTGCCGGTGCGGTAGGCGTCCATGAGTCCGTAGCAACCGAGGGTGGAGTTGCGGCGGAACACTTGGGGATCGAGGAAGTCGTCGTCCACCCGGCGGTAGATCACGTCCACCCGCTGCAGGCCGCGCGTAGTGCGCATGTAGACGAACTTGTCCTTGACCACCAGGTCCTGGCCTTCGACCAGCTCCACGCCCATCTGCTGTGCCAAAAAGGCGTGCTCAAAGTACGCGCTGTTGTGCATTCCGGGTGTCAGAACGACCACCGTGGGCTCGTCTGCCGTGGCCGGAGCACTGGCGCGCAAGGTATCGAGCAGCATGTCGGGGTAGTGGGCCACCGGTGCCACCTTGTGCATGCTGAACAGCTCGGGAAACAGCCGCATCATCATCTTGCGGTTTTCAAGCATGTAGCTCACGCCGCTGGGCACGCGCAGGTTGTCTTCCAGCACGTAGTACTCGCCCTCGCCCTGCGCGTTGGGGGCGCGCACGATGTCGATGCCGGCGATGTGCGCGTAGATGTTTTTGGGCACGTTGACCCCGGCCATCTCAGGGCGGAACTGGGCGTTGTGCAAGATCAGATCGGGGGGCACGATGCCCGCGCGAATGATGTCCTGCCCGTGATAAACGTCGTGAATGAAGCGGTTGAGCGCCGTGACCCGCTGCACCAGTCCGGCCTGCATGCTCGTCCATTCGTGCGCCGGGATGATCCGGGGAATCAGGTCAAAGGGGATCAGTCGCTCGTTACCGGCCCCGCCCTCGTCTTTTGCGCCATAGACGGCGAAGGTGATGCCGACGCGGCGGAAGATCATCTCGGCCTCGGCCCGTCGAGCCTGCATCACATCGGCCGGCTGGTTGGACAGCCACTGCGCGTAGCGCTGATAGTGTTCGCGCACATCGCTGCCGCCCGTGGGCAGCATGGAATACATCTCGTCAAATTTCTGCATCAACGGCCTCCTGGGGGCAGGATAGCAAGTTGTGCGCCCGCGACGGCGCAGGCAACAGGGCTTGGTCGAGAGTGCGGCAGACCCGGGCGCGGGGCGGGGTCGCATGCCGCGAACACCGCGGCTGGGCGGTCAGGCCCCTGGCCTGTGGTGCCAGTAGCGGCGTGATTGATCACGCTCGCACACCGGCCGGTCCGGCTCGGAAGATCGCCAGGTGGCAGCGCCACACACCGACGATTCCACCAGCGCAATGCCCCGCTCGCGGTAGCGCGCGGCCACGGCCGGGGCGGGGTGACCGAAGCGGTTGCGGTAGCCTGCCTGCACCAAAGCGGTGCGTGGCTGCACGGCGTCCAGGAACGCGGCCGACGACGACGTTTTGCTGCCATGGTGCGGCACCAGCAGCCAGTCTGCACGCAGCGATGGCGCGGCCCGGGCCACCAGCGCGGCTTCCTGCGCGGCCTCGATATCGCCCACCAGCAAGGCGCTGGCACGGCTGCCTGCCGTGGCCGAAATGCGCAGCACGCAACTGAGCGCATTGGGCTTGACCGCCGCGGCGTCATCACCGCCCAAGGGGTGGAGCACCTCAAAATCCACACCGTCCCACTGCCAGCGCTGGCCTGCCAGACCCGGCGCCACCGGGCGCTGCCACTGCAGCGCGTGGTCGGCCTCGAGCGAGCCGGTCACCCGGGCCAGCGGCTGCTGGGCCAGCACCGCAGCGGCACCGCCGGTGTGGTCGGCATCACGGTGGCTGAGCATGAGCAGATCCACCTCCTCGCCGAGCGCACGCAACAGCGGAACCAGCACCCGATGGCCAGCATCGCTTTCGCGACTGAACCGGGGACCCGCGTCGTACAGCAAGGTGTGGCTGGCCGTGCGCACCAGCACCGCGTTGCCCTGGCCGATGTCGGCGGCCAGCAGCTCGAACTGCCCGGCAGCGGGCCGGGCAGGCTGCCATCCGATCACAGGAATCAGCAGCGGCAGCGCCAGCAAGCGCAGCCGCCAGGGCAGCTGCATCGCCAGCAGCACGCCCCCAAGCACGGCAGCCGCGCCGGCCCACCAGGGCGCTGCGGGCACAAACACCACCGCCCACGGCCACTGGGCCAGCCACTGCAGCAGCGCGGCCAGGGGCTGCAGGCCCAGCGCCGCCAGGCTCCACAGCGGCGCCCAGACCATGCCACCCAGCGCCAGCGGCGTGACCACGAGGGTGACCCACGGAATGGCCACCAGGTTGGCGGCGAAACCCACCACGGAAATCTGGCCAAACAGCAGCAGCGTGAGCGGGGTGAGCGCGAGCGTGACCACCCACTGCTCACGCAAAAGCGCTTGAAAATGCCGCATTACGCTTGTTGCGACTTGATTTTCAGCTATCGAACTTGTAGCAAACAAGATACCCACGGCGACAAAGCTCAGCCAGAACCCCGCCTGGGCCAGCGCCCAGGGGTCAGCCACCACCACGGCCGCACAGGCCAGCAGCCACACCTGCGGCCAGGGCCAGCGGCGCCCGCTGAGCGACAGCAGCGTGATCGTGCCCAGCATGATCACCGTGCGCTGGGCCGGCACGCCCCACCCGCTGAACAAGGCATACGCCGTGGCCAGCAAGACGCCCGCTACCAGCGCGGCCGAAGGCGCAGGAACCGCCAGGCACAGGCGCGTGGACCGCCGCCACAGCGCCCCCACGCACAGCGCAGCCAGCCATGCAAACAGCGTGATGTGCAACCCCGAAATGCTCATCAGATGCGCTACGCCGGTGGCGCGAAACACGTCCCAGTCGGCACGGTCGATGGCACGCTGGTCTCCGGTGACCAGCGCCGCCACCACGCCGGCAATGCGCGCGCGGGCCGGATCGTCGCTATCGCTTGCATAGACAAGGCGCTCCACGATGGCGTCGCGCACCGACTGCCTAAGCTGCTCGACCGGATGCCGCCAGGTCGCGCCCAGGCGCAGCGGCGGCGCATCCCGGGCGCCTGCCCGGATGTAGCCGGTGGCCTGCACGCCCTGCTCCCAGGCCCACAATTCAAAGTCAAAACCATGCGGATTGCTCAGGCCGTGCGGTGCCTTCAGGCGTACCGTCATCTCCCACCGCTCTCCGGCGCGCAGGGGCTGGGGCTGCCGCTGCAAGGCCACTTCGCCAGCAGATTCTCGGAACGCGCCCGCATACCATGCCACGTCGATCAGCGGCGGCAGGCGCACCGGGCCGGCGCCTTCAAGCCGTGCAGACTCCACCGCCAGGCGCAGCCGGGTACCCGCCTCGTTGACCTGCGGCATCGCCGCCACCACGGCCGTGATGCGCAGATCACGCCCTTCCAGCGAGGGTTCAAGCCGGTCGGCCAAGGTGCTGTGCGCGCGCAGACCGCACACTGCAAACATGAGGGCAATGGCCGCCAGCAGCGCCAGACCGTGCACCGCGTGACGCCACCGCAGCGCCGCCCGCACCTGCGCTGCAGCGCGACACGCCACAGCCGCTGCCGCGCCTGCGATAGCCCACGCGGCGTAGGCGGCCTCATGCCACAGGGCCGGCTGCTGCAACTGCAAGGCCGCGCCCACCACCAGCCCGGTCAGCCAGGCTGGCACCAGCCACTGGCGCGCGGCGCTCGCGCCTGGCCCATCGGCGGCGCTCCAAGACTCTCTTGCGGATGCGGAACCACCGCCGTTTCCGGTCGCGTCGGCATGGGCTGCATTAGGAGCGCTTATCGGAGACATGGGCTGATGCTACTGCGCCTCCCGGCACGACGGGGCTGCGACTGGCGGGGCTTGCTGTGTAACACTCGCAAGCGTTGGCCCCCAGGCTGCTGCCGCACAGCGGCATCGCCCGGGCCGAGCTTCATCTTGTTAATGCTCCACCTGAGGAAACCCATGAACGTTTACGACAAGCTCAAAGAACTCAGCATCACCCTGCCCCCTGTATCGGTGCCCGCCGCAGCCTATGTGCCCTACGTACAGACGGGCAACCTGGTTTTTCTGTCCGGACACATCGCCCGCAAAGACGGCAAGCCGTGGGCAGCGCAGTTGGGCCGCGACATCGGCACGGAAGAAGGCAAGGCCGCCGCGCGCGCTGTGGCCATCGACCTGATGGGAACCCTGCAGGCCGCCTGCGGTGGCGACCTGAACAAGGTGCAGCGCATCGTGAAGGTCATGAGCCTGGTGAACTCCACCGGGGACTTCACCGAACAGCACCTGGTGACCAACGGCGCCAGCGAACTGCTGGGCCAGATCTTTGGTGAAAAGGGCCTGCATGCACGCAGCGCTTTCGGCGTGGCCCAGATCCCCATGGGGGCCTGCGTGGAAATCGAGCTGATCGCCGAACTGGCCTGATCGCTCGGTCTGCGGGGCGTGACACCCAAGCCCCTGCCGTGGGTGCGAGGCCGCAGGTGGGTCTGCATGCGGCGCAAAGTCACTCCAGCCGGGACACGGCTGTGGGCTTGAAACCCAGATCCGCCACCTTGCCTTTGCGGGCGCGCGGGGCGCGGGCATTGTTCAGCGAGCGGATTTCCAGCGTCTCGTCGCGCGGCTTGCCGCCGCGGCCGATGCCGTCGATGCGAATGCTGCGCGTGTAGGCGGCAGCGCCCGCCAGTGTGTCCTTGGGTTCCAGGTCAATCAGCATCAGGCCGCGCCCGCCGTTGGCCAGCGTCTTGAGCTCGCTGATCTCAAACGTCAGGATGCGCCCACCGGTGGACGCGCAGGCCACATGGGTGGCCGGCGCCAGCGGCTGGCTGCCCGTGGTGCCGGCCGTGTGCGACGGCGCGCACAGGGTTTCGCCATCGCCCAGCGTGACAAAGGCCTTGCCGCCCTTTTGGCGCGAGACCATGCTTTCCACCGCCGCCACAAAGCCGTAACCGGCGGAGCTGGACAACAGCAGCTGGGCCTGCGCCGGACCCGCAAAGTAATGCAGCAACTGCGTGCCCGATTCCAGCTCGATCAGCGTGGTGACGGGCTGGCCATCGCCCCGCCCGCCCGGCAGCGCTGCCGCAGGCACCGAATACACACGGCCATTGCTGCCAAACACCAGCAGCGTGTCGGTAGTGCGGCACTCAAACGTGCCGTACAGGCC
>JBKCTS010000130.1:0-1666 GCA_046318695.1 Acidovorax sp. | reverse complement strand
CTTGTTGAGCACAAAGCCGCTGATCAGCGTGCGTTCGGCCTCAGGCAGTAATGCCCAGGTGCCGTAGAGGTGGGCAAAGGCACCGCCGCGGTCGATGTCGGTCACCAGCAGGCAACGCGCTGCGGCATGGCGTGCCAAGCGCATGTTCACGATGTCGCTGGCGTGCAGGTTGATTTCGGCGGGGGAGCCCGCGCCTTCGATCACGACCACGTCGTTCTCGGCACGCAAGGCATCCAGCGCCGCCGCGATCTGCGGCTACACCTTCTCGCTGCGGCCACGCCAGGGCATGGTGGTGAGCTCGGCGCTCACCTGCCCCATCAGTACGACCTGGCTGCGGGTGTCGGCCTCGGGTTTGAGCAGGAGCGGGTTCATCCGAACGTCAGGCTCTGCGCGGGCTGCGAGCGCCTGGAAGTACTGGGCCGATCCGATCTCGCCTTGGCCCGTTGCGCTGGCGACAACCCGGGCGTTGTTGCTCATGTTCTGCGCCTTGAACGGAGCAACCCGAAGGCCCAGGTTGCTGTAGTAGCGGCACAAGGCGGTGGCAAGCCAGCTTTTGCCCGCCCCGCTGGACGTGCCCAGCACCATCACGCAGCGTGCTGGGTCTGAGCCGGTTGTTGGATGCGGGGGCATGGTGCTTGTTGGGCAAGAAAATGTTGCAGAACGTTGTGCGGTGGGGGCAGGTTTGACCTGCATGGGGAAACGCCTTTCGCCACAGGCTCAATCTGCGGGCGGGGCGCCGCGGGGCAGCAGGCGGGGCAAGGCCACCCACTGGCCTTCGACCGAACGGATGGCAATTCGGTCGTCAAACACCTGCTCCAGCGCACGGTGGGTGGCCGCATCGTGGGCAGGGCCATGGCCAAGCAGGCGGCCTGCGGCCAGGATCGCCACGTCGTCGGCCTGCAGCGCCAATGACACCTCGTGCAGCACGCTGACCACGGTTTTGCCCTGGGCGACCAGCTCACGCACCAGCACAAGCCAGTCGCACTGGTGGGGCGGGTCGAGGCTGGCCAGGGGTTCATCCATCAGCAGCACCTGGGCCTGCACGGCCAAGGCGCGCGCCAGCAGCACGCGCTGGCGCTCGCCGCCCGATAGCTGCCCCAGCGCGCGGTGGCGCCAGTCCCACGCCCGGGTGGCGCGCAGGGCATGCTCTACGGCAGCGTGGTCGGCATCGCCGGGTGGGGACAGCCAGGGCTGGTGCGGCAAGCGGCCCAGCATGGCGACGTCATACACCAGCAGATCGTCGGCGGCCACCTCGTTCTGGCCCAGCCAAGACACGGCCCGTGCCCGGTCGCTGGGGTGCCAGGCGGCCAGCGGGCGGCCCAGAAGCTGCACGCTGCCGGTGCAGGGCAGCAGGCCCGCCAGCACGCGCAGCAAGGTCGATTTGCCCGCGCCATTGGGGCCGACGATGCTGGTCCACCGCCCCGCCGCCAAGTGCAAGCTGATGTTGTGCAATAAGCAACTTTTCCCAATGGTTACGCTTACCCCGTCTGCACTGGCAGCTATCTTTTCAGGAGCGTTTTGCATTTATAGCCCCCCTCCCGGGCCAGTGCGCCGGTGCATCAGCCACAGCAGGTAGCCGCCACCGAGCACGGCCGTGAGCACGCCCACGGGTAGCTCCTGCGGGGCCATCAGGCCCCGTGCCAGCAGGTCGGCCCCGGCCAGCAAC
>JBKCTS010000129.1:0-2453 GCA_046318695.1 Acidovorax sp. | reverse complement strand
CAGCCTGTGTGATGCACGGCGGGTGGCAAGCACGCCCGCGCACAGACCGGCACACCTCGCCCCCCCCCCGGCCTTGACGACCACCCCGCTGGCATCCGCGGGCTTTTTGTGAGCGTTCTAGCAGCTCTCCCATGATGTCTAGGAAGATGTGTAGGATCTTTGCAGGTTTATGAGAATGATTCCTACAGCCGTTCCCACTCTATCTGCAAATGTCATGGACTCGAAAAGCTCTCGGTTTGCAAGTTCAGTGAGAACCTACAGTTGTACGTGAAAACGTCCCATTGACTGCCTCCGCGTCGCCATATACCATTGCCATACACCAAAGTATGTATGGTGGTACCCATGGCTATCGGCACCGTTTTCGTCAACAACCGCTCCCAAGCCGTCCGCATCCCTTTGGACGTGCGCCTGCCCGAAGGCGTCCACAAGGTGGAAATCCGCGCCAAGGGTCACGAGCGCATCATCGCACCCGTCGGGCAAACCTGGGACAGCTTCTTTCTGGGTGGCCCCAGCGTCAGTGACGACTTCTTGCCCGAGCGCGCCACTCAGCACCAAGCGGAGCGTGAAGCCCTCTGATGCTGCGCTACCTGCTGGACACCAATATCGTCATCTATGTGTTGAAGCGGCGCCCGGTCGAGGTGCTGTCTACGTTCAACGCCAACGCCAGCCGCATGGCCATCTCCTCCATCACCCTGGCCGAGCTCATGCACGGCGCGGAGAAAAGCAGCCGCGTGAGCGAGAACCTGGCCGCCATCGAGGACTTTTGCAGCCGCCTGGAAGTTCTGCCCTATGGCGCCAAAGCCGCCCAACACTACGGCGCTATCCGTGCCGCCCTGGAAAAAATTGGCCAACCCATCGGTGTGAATGACCTGCATATTGCAGGCCACGCACGCAGCGAGGGCTTGGTATTGGTAACGAACAACCTGTCGGAGTTCGTGCGCGTGCCTGCGCTCGAAGTAGAAAACTGGTTCAACGCCAGCCAGTGAGCCAAGGCTTGGCCGTTTGACGCGATCAGCATGGTTCGGCAGACGGGCGGCGCGCACGCGGATGTGGATGCGCACCCGGACGTGGGAAACAAGCCGTAGCACGTGCGATGCATGGCGGGTGCCAAATGCGCCCGCGCTCCGATCAGCACGCAACACCCCCACCCCTCAGCCTTGACGACCACCCCGCTGGCTCGGGTAGACTGCTCTCTTATGTCGTTCACTTCCAGCGCCTTCGCACACGCCGCAGCCCATTTGGGCCTGGGCATGGTGCCGTCTGCGTTCTCGCAGGCACAGCAGGCAGTGGGTGCACGAATGATTACCACCATTACCACCGCGGCCACCTGAGCACGCGCAGGTGGCCGTTTCGGCAGCCACCTGGTGATCGCTCTCCTGTCCCCCAAGACGAATGCACGAAACCCAGCTCTGGCAGCTGGGTTTTTTTGTTTGTTCGTTTGCAGGAGAAGTCCATGGTTCGCGATCCCGTCCCGTCCCTCGAAGCCCCGTTGTTGCCGCAGTCGGCTGCTGCCCTGCGCCCGCTGCGCGTGGGCATGATCGGCATTGGCACCGTGGGCGCGGGCACCTTTCGCGTGCTGGCGCGCAACCAGGCGCTGATTGCGGCGCGCGCCGGGCGCGGTATCAAGCTGGTGGTGGTGTGCGCCCGCAGCCTGGCACGCGCCATGGGTGTGGTGGGCACCGATGTGGCGCTGACCAATGACCCGATGCAGGTCGCCACGCATCCCGATGTGGATGTGCTGGTGGAAGCCGCAGGCGGCACCGGCCCCGCGCGCGAGTGGGTGCTGGCCGCCATCCGCGCGGGCAAGCATGTGGTCACGGCCAACAAGGCGCTGCTGGCCACACACGGCAACGAGATCTTTGCCGCCGCACGCCAGCACGGCGTGGCCGTGGCGTATGAGGGCGCGGTGGCCGTGAGCATCCCCATCATCAAGGCGCTGCGCGAGGGCCTCACGGCCAACCGCATCGAGTGGGTGGCGGGCATCATCAACGGCACCACCAATTTCATCCTGAGCAAGATGGAAGGCGAGGGCCTGGGCTTTGCCCAAGCCTTGGCGCAGGCCCAGGCGCTGGGCTACGCCGAGGCCGACCCGACGTTTGACATCGAGGGCATTGACGCCGGGCACAAGATAGCCCTGCTGGCGGCCAACGCGTTTGGCATGCCGGTGCGCTTTGCCGACGCGCAGGTCGAAGGCATCACCCGCCTGCACCGGCTGGACGTGGCCTGCGCGGCGCAGCTGGGCTTTCGCATCAAGCTGCTGGGCGTGGCGCGGCGGCGCACCGGCGGTGCCATCAACGGCGTGGAACTGCGCGTGCAGCCCGCGCTGGTGCCTGCCACGCACCTGCTGGCACAAGTGAACGGCTCGATGAACGCGGGGATGGTCCAGGGCGAGGGGGCAGGCGTGACGATGTTCTTCGGCGCGGGCGCGGGGTCAGTGCAGTCCGCGTCGGCGG
>JBKCTS010000128.1:0-1755 GCA_046318695.1 Acidovorax sp. | reverse complement strand
GTGGTTCTGGAACACCACTGCGCGCTCGGGACCTGGGCCGTTGATTTCCTTGTTGGCGCACAGCAGCGCCCCGTTGGTGGGCGTGGTCAGGCCGGCGATCAGGTTCAGCAGCGTGGACTTGCCGCAGCCCGAATGCCCGATGAGCGCCACGAACTCGCCCTTGGCAATGGTCAGGTTGATGTCCCTGAGCGCAGGGAACAGGCCCTTGGCGGTCTTGAAGGTCTGCTCTACGCCCTGGACCTCGATGAATTTACTGGAGTGCGATGCGTGGGTGGATGCGGTGGTCATGCCTTTACCTCCTCAAACGTGAATGCGGTGGCCAGCTTGATGAGTGCGAACTCCAGCACCAGCCCCACGATGCCGATCACAAAGATGGCGATGATGATGTTTTTGACGTTGAGGTTGTTCCACTCGTCCCACACCCAAAAGCCTATGCCCACGCCGCCGGTGAGCATCTCGGCCGCCACGATCACCAGCCACGCGGTGCCCACCGCCAGGCGCACGCCAGTCAGCATGTAGGGCAGCACGGCGGGGAACAGGATCTTGGTGGCGATCTTCCACTCGCTCAGGTTGAGCACGCGGGCGACGTTCATGTAGTCCTGCGGCACGCGCTGCACCCCCACGGCGGTGTTGATGATCATGGGCCAGATCGAGCAGATGAAAATGGTCCAGATGGCGGCCGGGTTGGCGCCCTTGAACACCAGCAGGCCGATGGGCAGCCAGGCCAGCGGCGACACCGGGCGCAAAAGGCTGATCAGCGGATTGAACATGCGCGAGAGGAACTTGAAGCGCCCGATGATGAAGCCCGCCGGAATCCCGACCAGCGCCGCCATGCCAAACCCGATGGCCACGCGCTGCAGACTCATCAGCACGTTCCAGCCCACACCCTGGTCGTTGGGGCCGTTGCGGTAAAACGGGTTGCTAAACACATCCAGCGCCTGAAGCCAGGTGTCGCGGGGGCTGGGACTGGTGCCCCCGGTGGTGGTGGAGATCATCGCCCACAGGCCCACCAGCAAGCCCAGGCCACACAGCGGTGGCAGCACGGTCATCCAGAAGCTGCGCGACAGCGCGGCCCAGTCGCGGGTTGGGGCTGCTGGGGCGGTGGTCTCCTTGCCTGCAGCGGCAGATTTGGAGTCTTTTGGGCCTGTCGCGCTTGATGGTGGGCTGCTGATAGCTACTTTATTCATAGCAGTCGGCGCAGCTAAGGGGGCTGCATCCAAAGGGGAATGAAAAACGGCACTGACCATGGTGTTCTCCTGAGTGCACGGTTTGCTGGCGCGGGTTTGTCGGTCGTGTGGTTGGTGGTCGGGCTGCTCGCGCTCAGGCCTTGATCTTGAAACCGTCTGCGTACTTGGCGGGGTCTTTGCCGTCCCACACCACGCCGTCGATGAACTTGCTGGTGCGCATCACGTCCTTGGGCACGCTGATCTTCATCGCGCTGGCCACCGACTTGTACAAATCGACCTGGTTGACCTGCTTGGCCACGGCCAGGTAGTCCGGGTGGTCCTTGAGCAGGCCCCAGCGCTTGTGCTGCGTGAGGAACCACATGCCGTCCGACAGATAGGGGAAGTTCACCGCGCCGTCGTTGAAGAACTTCATGTGGTTCGGGTCGTCCCAGGTCTTGCCCAGGCCGTTTTGGTAGCGGCCCAGGATGCGCTGGTTGATGGCATCCACGCCGGTGTTCACGTAGGCCTTGCCAGCCACCGTTTCGGCCATTTTCATCTTGTTGGACAGGCTGGCGTCGATCCACTGGCT
>JBKCTS010000127.1:0-5882 GCA_046318695.1 Acidovorax sp. | reverse complement strand
CGCTGCTGGTGGCGTCGCAGCGGTGCGGCGTGGACCGGCTGCCAGACCTGCATACATGAATTAACTTGACAATGCATAGATGGGGTGTGACACTGATCTTTACAGTGTCAACAAAAGGAGACTCCATGACCCCTGACGCTCTCTTCCAATGGGCCAACCCTCTGGCCCTGGTGGGCTGGCTGGCTCTGGCTTTCCTGCCCTTGGCGCCGCGGCTCCTGGGGCTGGTGGCCGGCACGGTGGTGCCTTTGCTCTTGTCCACCGCCTACGCCGCGCTGGCGCTGTCGTTTTGGAGTTCTTCCACGGGCGGCTTTGACAGCCTGGAGGCGGTGGCGCGGCTCTTCGACAACCGTTGGCTGCTGCTGGCCGGGTGGGTGCACTACCTGGCTTTTGATCTGCTGATCGGCGCCTGGGAAGCACGCACGGCCAGGCGAGAGGGCATCGCGCATGGCCTGCTGCTGCCTTGCCTGGCCGTGACCTTCCTGTTCGGCCCCGCCGGCTACCTGCTCTTTCAGGGCGTGCGGCTGTCGCTGAGGGCGCGGTCCGCCCAGGCACTGCGCTGATCTTTGACATCACCTCAAGGAATTCCTATGTCCGCTCATGCTTCTTCAGCCGCCGCTCTTTGTTTCGGGACTGCGGCTCGCCCCGGCCGGTTTTCACTGGCTCGCCTCACCGCCGACTCACCTCGCTACGCCCCTCTGGGCATTTTTCTGGCCTTGGCGATGATCCCGGTGTTCGCTGCGCTCGTCCTGGACGCCAGGGTGTTCCAGGGCATGAATGTCTGGATCAAGCCGCTGAAGTTCCTCTTTGCCTTGTGGGTCTACCTGCTCACGCTGGCGTGGTTCGCCCGTTACGCGTCGCCTCAGATGACCGCCAA
Organism: Acidovorax sp.; assembly: GCA_046318695.1. Classification (GTDB taxonomy): domain Bacteria; phylum Pseudomonadota; class Gammaproteobacteria; order Burkholderiales; family Burkholderiaceae_C; genus Acidovorax. The sequence goes on along the minus strand of JBKCTS010000127.1, from coordinate 5,008 downwards.
GCCCTGGTGGCGGCTGCATGAGCGCGCCGTCGTGTTCGCCGTGATCGCCGAAATCCTGTGGATCGGGGGCGCTGCAGCCCTTGGCGCGGGCTCGCACTTCAACGAATCCACGCCTGCGCTGCGGGTTCTGTACGGCCTGATGGGCGCGGGCGCCGTGCTGCTCACCACCGCCAGCACCACCTTGGCCTGGGCCATCCACCGCAATGCCCGAAGCGGCCTGTCGCCTGCGGTGAAGTCCGGGCTGGTGTGGGGCCTGGCGCTGACCCTGCCGCTGACCGTGGTGACGGCAGGCACGATGTCCCAATTGGGCGGGCACTGGGTGGGCGGCGCCCCCAGCGACGCTGGCGGCCTGGCTCTCATCGGCTGGGCGCGCGATGGCGGCGATCTGCGCGTGGCGCACTTCTTCGCCACCCATGCCATGCACGTCGTGCCGCTGCTGGCGCTGGTATCGGCGGCCGTCTTTGGCCGTCAGGCGGTAGCGCCGGTGCGCGTATCCGCGCTGCTCTACACGGTGCTGGTGGCCTTCACCTTCACCCAAGCCCTGATGGGCCGCCCCTTCCTGGCCGGTCTGGGCGCGTGAGCGTTGGTCCCCCCGACAGGAATCGAACCTGTATCTAGCGCTTAGGAGGCACTCGTTCTATCCATTGAACTACGAGGAGAAGGGGCTGTTGCGCATTGTAGGTTCTGCGCAGGGCGGGTCAGTCGTACTTCACGGTGTAGATGATGTCCACCGCGCTCTTTTCGCCGGTTTGTCCGCGCAGGGTGAGGCGCCGGGTCAGGTCGTAGAAGACGTACAGCGTGCCCAGCGTGCCCGACAGGCTGCGCTCGTAGGTCACGTACAGGTCACTGGACAGGCGCTTGCCGAACGTGAGGGCAGCGCCTGTAGCGTCCTGGCCGGTGCCGGGGGCCTTGAAACCTATTTCATCGAGGCCCGCGCGGCTGGCGATGCTGTTCACGGTGTTGTTGTAGCCGCCCCGGCCCAACAGCGCCAGCGCGGCTTGCTGCAGCATGGCGGCCTCTGCCCCCACCGCGGTGGCATTGCGGCCCAGCATTACCCACGCGAGTTTTTCGGCGTCGGGCAGATCGGGTTCCGAATACAGGCGCACGCGTGGGGCCTGGGCGCTGCCTGTGATCTGCACGCCCGCGCGCACGGCAATGTTGGGGCGCAGTGCGAAGATGTCGAGCGAGGGGTTGTTGTAGGGGCCGTTGAAGCGGATGAGGCCCGTTTCCACATTCAGCATCTGCCCCCAGGCGCGGTAGCGGCCCGCCTCGGTGCGCACCTCGCCCGTCACGCGCGGTGGACCACCGGCCAGCGTGGCATTGCGCACCTGTACGTCGCCCGTCAGGCGGGTGGTGATGCCGTGGCCATCCAGCGCGAAGTCATTGCCCAGATGGAAGGTGACGGCTATGTCTGGCGGCTTGAGGGTGTCTGCCTGGTAGGACTGGGCGACCTGCGAGGTCGTGACCAAGGCTTGTTCCGCGCGGGTTTTGGCGGCTGATCGAACCACCACGTCGCTGCCCAGACTGGGCGGGTTTTCGTCGGGCAGGATGATGGTGGCGCGGTCGGCGGTGAGCGTGCCTCGCAGCGCGAGCTGCCCCTCGAGCAGGCGCACCTTGAGCGGGCCCGACACGCTGAGCTGGCGGTCGGCCCGCACCAGCAGTTGCAGCGCGCGGGCTTCGGCCTCAATGTCCATCGCGATGCCTGACAACCCGGGCGCGCCCGTGGACGCCTCACCCCAGCGGATGCTGCCGCTGGCCGTCAGCGTCCCGCCATCGGTGGGTGGCATCGTGCGGTTACCACTGAAGCCTGCAATGCGCGCGCCGCTGCCGCGCCCACCCTGAAGGCGGAACTCGGCGATCTGCATTTCGTTGCCGCGCAGGGTGGCCCGTAGCCGGCCGCCTTGCAGGTCCACGCCGTCCAGCACCGAGCGCACGGCCATGTCGTCGGCCCCCAGCGTGCCAGACCAGCGCGGCGCATCGCGCGTGCCCGACAGCGTGGCGTTGGCCTGTAGTGTCCCGCGCACCCGCCATCCCGGCGGGGCCAGGGTCGACCACAGGCCCACATCCGGCAGGCTGGCGCGCAGGCTTGCGGCCACGGGCGCGTCTGCGGCCCAGGTGATGCCCAACACATCGGCGGTACCCCCGGCATGCACCAGGCGGGTGCTGGCGGTGGCGTCGATCTCGCCAGCGCGATCGCTGGCCCACTGCAGGCGCGCGCGCAGGGCTTCACCGTCGAGTTCCAGCGACACCTCGGCCCGCCGCACCCCGGCGGGGGTGCCTGCGGAGGGCGAGGTCTCCGATGCGGGCGACGCCTGGTTCGCGATCGCCGTGACCGTACCCTTGCTCTGCCCACTGCTGTGCACGGCGGTGATAGCCGTTGCATCACCTGTCAGGATTCGCAGGTCACCGCTGGCCCGCCGCAGGCTGGCGCTGCCGTGCAGGCCCCGGGCGGTGTCGATATGCCATTGCCCGTCCAGCACGATGCTGCTGGCCAATCCAATGCGCGCGAGAAGGGGCTCGACCGGCAGACCCGCCGCGCCCGGCGCGGCACCGATACCGAGGGCATCGACCCATGCCACGGGCAACCCCTGCAGCGTGCCCTGGCTTTGCACTTTCAGGCCCGCTGTCGTGGAGACGCGCACCGGCTGCCATTGCAGCAGCGCCGCGCCGGGTGCCGGGCCGGTGATGCGCACCTGGCCGGCAGATGTCTCCACGGTCAGACCGGACGCGGCGGCGCCCGGAGCGTTCGCGCTGGCCGGTGCCGTTGTGCGTGCAGCCACCGTGATCGGCTCGGTGATTTGCAGCACCCACGGCCCCGACGGCCGGGCCTGTTGCACCTGGGCGCGCCATTCAGTGACCACCATGCGCCATTGCCCAGCCCCCACCATGCCGCCACTGGCCTGGGTTTTCAGCGCAATGCGCTGCGCCTGCTGCGGCGTCGCCGAGTTCAGGTGGGCCTCGCCTTCCAGCGATAGCTGGGCTTTCGCCAGGTTGCCCGAAAGCACTGCCTTGAGGCCACGCAACTGCACGGCGGTGCCCGGGTTGCCACCGGCATCGCGCGGCGCGGGCCAGTGCAGGTCAAGCTGCTGGGTGGAGGCGCTGGCCTGCAACTCAAAGTCTGGGGCGGCGGCTGTGTGACGGCCGGCAGGGTGCTGCCACTGCTTCAGAGCCGTTTCCCAGCCGCCTGTCCAGCGCACGCCGACCTGGGCTGCGCCCTTTGCGCCTAGGCCGGCCAACATGGGCTGCAGACGAGCGCCTGCCATGGGTAGGCTGGCGAGCCAGCGCAGGGTCTGGTCGGGGTCTGACCACTGGAGGTGGATCTCGCCTTTACCACTGCCCGCGGCGATGGAACCGTTCGCTCGCGCCGTGGCTCCTGGCAGCGTCATTGCCAGTTGCCCTTGGGCTGACTTTTCGGCGGGCGCAATTCGCAGCTGCGTGGCCTCGAGCCGGGCCTGCAGGGCATCGATGAACAACTGCTCCAGCAGCAGGGTTCCCTGCGCGTCTGGCCACGCTGCTGTCGCCTGCGAGGCACCCGATGTGGCAGCGGCCTGCTGCGCGCGGCTGGGACGCCAGGTGCCCTGTGCCTGCACGGTGCGGATACCCCGCGGCGCGGCGCGGCCAGTGGCAGCGCGAATGTCGGCATTGAAACCCACGGCATCGCCTTGCATGTCGGCCCGGATGTGGCCCGACAGCGGGGTGGCCTCCAGAGCCGTGTGCAGCGCGGCGGGCTGCAGATTGCGCAGATCGGCCTGGCCGCTGAGTGCGCCGGTGGCGGGGGTGAAATGGCCCTGCACCGCGGCGCTGCCACTGCCCACGGCGAGCGTGGCCGAAGGCACTGTCCAGCGGCCGTTGGCCAGCCGGGCATCGGCTTGCAGCGCCGTCAGGGGCAGGCGGGCGGCATCCCATGGGCCGGCCAGATCGGTGCGCCGGCGGGCCTGCACTGACCAGCCCTCGGCCGGAGCCGTGGCGCCCGGTGAGACGGGTGCAGCGGGCGTGGGGCCGGCCTGCACGGTTCCGCTCAACAGCGTGGCGGGTGCCTGCGGCCACAGGGCTGCCAGGTCGATGGCCTGCAGGGTGGCGGTAGCGGTCTGCAGGGGCTGGAGCGCCCAGGGGCGCAGCGTGGCCTGCAGGTCGGCCTGCATGGGCCCGGTGCCGTGGGTGGCTGGGGGCTTGCTGGCGATTGCCGATGCGGGATTGCGGGGCGGTGGTGATGCAGTGGCTGTAGCGTTCGGGCCAGCCTCGGTGCGGATGCGGGCCTGGGCCTCTAGTGTGGCCGCAGCGGTGGCCAGCGTACCCTGCAGCGTGGCGTGGGCCACCGCCTGCAGTGGGGCGGCCGCGCCGGGCAGCTGCGTGTGCAGGGCCCCGTCCACCGTGGCTTGCAAAGCCATGGGCGCACGGGCACCGAGCGCCGCGCTGGCGCTGTAGCGGCCCTGGGCCAGCTCCATCTTGGCGATGTTCAGGCGGTGTTCGCTACCGTCAAAGCGGTAGTCGCCTGAAAGGCCAGTGACATGCCCCGCAAGCGGCCCGGCCCACGCGATCTGGTCCGCGCGAAGCGCCACGATCACCGGTACCGGCAGCACCAGTTGCTCGAGCGGGGTCTCGGGCGCTTTCGGCGGGGCATCGCGGGGTGTGATTTGCACGCGCGCGGCGTGCACATCGCCCTGGGCCGACTGGCGCTGCAGTAGCGGGGCGAGCTGCCAGCCGATGGTAATGTCGGTCACCTCCACGGCCATGCCCGGGCTGCTCCAGCGCAGCCAGCCGATGTGCCCGCCGCTGCGCAGCGAGCCACTGACCTCGCGGCTTTCCAGTTGCTGCTCTGCCGGCAGATAGCGCGCTGCGTGGGCCAGGGCCGTGGCCAGCGAGGTGCTGCTGCCTGCCCACCACCACAGCCCCGCGCCCAGCGCCAGCAGCAGGGCCGCCGCGGCAGCCAGCAGCCAGCCCAGCGCGTGCAGTGGCCGCCTGCGGCGTGGCACTGCGGGGTGGGGTGCGGGCGGGGGGCTGGGCGGCA
>JBKCTS010000126.1:0-3220 GCA_046318695.1 Acidovorax sp. | reverse complement strand
GCCGGAGGATTCCGGGCCGTAGATCTCGATCACGCGCCCGCGCGGCAGGCCGCCGACGCCCAGGGCGATGTCGAGCCCCAGCGAGCCGGTGGAGACGACCTGGATGTCCTCGATCACTTCGCCTTCGCCCAGGCGCATGATGGTGCCCTTGCCGAACTGCTTTTCGATCTGGGCCAGCGCGGCCGCCAGGGCCTTGGCCTTTTCTGTGTTGACCGGCAGAGCGGGGTTGGTGCCTTTGACGTCCATGAAAAACTCCTTGAATAACAACAGGTTGGAAGGCTTCCGTGGCTCTGCGGTTAATGACAGGCTGGATGCTTGCACAGGAGTCTATGCGAGGTATTGAAAATAAAATAGCCGAAATGTGATCAGTTTGCCTGACAATATCGGGATGGCGTTTCTCGCACTCAACGATGCCCCCGATGCCCCGGACGCAGGCTGGCGCCAGACCCATCTGGGGCGGCTGATGGGTAGCGCCCTGCGGCGTTTCGATGCGCGGGTGCTGCAGTTGATGGCGCACAACGTTGAGGTTCCGCTGGCGCTGTCCAACCTGGCCGCGCGCGATCAGGTGTCGGCCGCGCATGTGCACATCACCCGCCACCTGGCCCTGCAGGGTGACCGGCTCACCGACCTGGCCCGCCGCGCTGGCATGACCAAGCAGGCCATGGCCAATCTGGTCGATCAGTGCGAGGCTTGGGGTCTGGTCACCCGCGAGGCCGACCCGTTGGATGCGCGGGCGCGCCGGGTGCGTTTCACTGTCACCGGGCTGGCGTGGCTTCAGGCGTTTCGTGACGCCGTCGCGCAGGCCGAAGCCGAGTTCCGCGCCGAGGTGGGTGATGAAGTGGCCACGGTGGTCAGCATTGGGCTGGAGGCCTACGCTGGTGGTGTGGACGGGGGCTGAGCCCGGCTGGGTGCGCCCGGGGTTTCAGGGCTAAGGTTGCCCGAGCTTGGGTCACCGCGGTGGCGGGGCCGACGGATCCATCGCCCCGTCGGCGGCCTGCAACAGCCATTGCCGGAAGCACTGCAGCGCATGCAACTGCGTTCTGCCTTCGGGGTAGCAAAACCAGTAGCCCATGTCGCTGCGGTAGCCGCCGCCCATGGGGTGTTGCGCCAGCGGCTCGCGCACCACGCCGGTGGCAATTTCGTCGTGGACCAGGCAGCGCGGCACCAGCGCCAGGCCCATGCCCGCCATGACGGCGCGGATCATGGTCTGGAACTGGTCGAACTGCGGGCCGGTCAGGGGGGCGATCAGGCCCGGCAGCTCATGGGTTTCGGCCCAGCGCGCCCAGGCTTCGGGCACGGTGACGTGGCGCAGCAGCGCGTAGCGCGCGACGTCACCCGGGGCTTTGATGACCCAGTCTGCGACGCTGGTACGCGGGGCAATCAGGGCCACCTCGTTGCCCGTGATGTAGTGGGCGTGCGCGCCCGGCCAGTGGCCATCGCCAAACAGGATGGAGCAGTCCAGCTCGGGCCGCTCGAAGTCGTAGCTGTGCACGTAGGGCACGAAATGCAGGGTGATCTGCGGGTGCTGCTCCTGAAAGCGTGGCAGGCGCGGGATCAGCCACTTGGCGGCGAACGTGGGCAGGCTGGACACATGCAGGGCGCCCCCTCCGTCGTTGCTGGTGATCAGCTCCAGGGTGGCGGCTTCCAGCTGTGCCAGCACGGCGCGCACGGCCTTTTCGTAGCGCTCGCCTGCAGGCGTGAGTGCAAGGCGTTTGCGGCTGCGTTCAAACAGCGCCACCCCCACCCATTCCTCCAGCTCCTTGACCTGCTTGCTCACCGCGCTTTGCGTCAGGTGCAGCGCCTCGGCCGCGCGAGAAACGCTGCCAAACCGCGTGACCATGGAGAAGGCACGCAGCAGGTTCACGGGCGGGGACAGTCGTCGCAGCGATGACATCGTGGAACTGAAAATTATTCCTGTTCGGAATGTTATCAGGCGCATCCATCGTTTGATCGTTCCGAGTACACCGCTTACTCTCGAGGCATCTACATAGGAGAAGCCCCATGCAACGCCGTCACATGCTCTCAGCGCTCGCCGCTGCCTCTATCGCTCCAGGACTGTCATTTGCGCAAGAGGGCCAGCCCTTGCGCATCATCGTGCCTTTCCCGCCTGGGGGCGCAACCGACATCACGGCCCGCAGCCTGCAGGAGCCGCTGTCCCGCATCCTCAAGCAGCCCGTGGTGCTTGAGAACCGTGGCGGCGCGGGCGGCTCCATCGGCACGGCCGAGGTGGCACGCGCCGCGGCGGATGGCTTGACCCTGGGCGTGGCCACCTTGTCCACCCACGGGGTCAACCCCGCCGTGTACAAAAAACTGCCCTACGACCCCATCAAGGATTTCGTCGGCGTGACCGAAATCGTGAAGGCGCCGGGCGTGCTCGTCGTGAACCCCGCCACCCTGCCCGTCAAGGATTTCGCCGACCTGGTCAAGCACCTCAAGGCCAACCCCGGCAAAGTGTCGTATGCCACGCCGGGCAACGGCACCATTGGCCACATGTGGGGGGAACTGTTCAAGAGCAGTACCGGTACCGCGATGGTCCACATTCCGTACCGTGGCGCAGGGGCGGCCATCAACGACGTGCTGGGGGGGCAGGTGGCGGTGTACTTCGATCAGGTGGCGTCTTCGTTGCCGCACATCAAATCCGGAAAGCTGCGCGCCCTGGCCGTGTCGTGGCCCTCGCGCCTGGATGTTCTGCCGGACGTGCCAACCTATGCGGACATGGGGCACAAGCAGGCCAATGATCCATCCTGGTTCGGCCTGGTGGCCCCGGCTGCAACGCCTAAGGCCGCGGTAGACCGCATCCAGCAGGCCGTGGCGCAGGCGCTGCGCGAGCCCGCAGTGCGCGAGCGTCTGGCGGGGCAGGGGCTGTACCCGTCTGGCACCAAGCCAAACGAGTTCACGGCGCAAATTGCCCAGGAGATCGAAAAAATGAAGGGGGTCGCCGCCTACGCGAAGGTGGTGATCGAATAAATCTGCGCCGCAGCCACCCGCCCGGCTGCGGCATTGCGCAGGCCATCGCCTGCAAGCCTTGGGATCGCCATGCTCCGTGCCCCCCCTTTCGGGCGCGGTGGCGGTCTGCCGCCCTACGTTGTGGGAGCTTTGCCTATGCATGCCGCCTTGAAACTCATCCACCACCAGTTCCATCAAGCCCAACCCGGGATGGCGGGCTCGGCCGCGCCAGCCCCCGCGCTCGTGACGGCCCTGCCCGGCACCACCGCAGTGG
>JBKCTS010000125.1:0-2830 GCA_046318695.1 Acidovorax sp. | reverse complement strand
GCTTAGGCTTAGCAGGGCTGGGGCCGGGGGCGGGGGTCCGACGTCCGCCCCGTCGCCAGCCGTTCGGGCTGTGCCTGTCGAAGCCGGGGCACCGCCGACTCCCCCCCCCCCATCCGTTCGGGCCGAGCCTGTCGAAGCCGGGGCACCACCGACACCCCCCACCCCATCCGTTCGGGCTGAGCCTGTCGAAGCCGGGGCACGGTGGCCCACCAGCCCTTCGACAGGCTCAGGGCGAACGGGTTGTGGCAGTTCGGCCCCGGGCAGCGCGGGCGACTGATGGGGCGCGGGTGGCACGGCTTTAGATGAAATTTCCACCTGGCGCACGTCCACCAGGCGCAAGCTGCTATCAAAAACAGAGTGCATGCCCAGATACGGCGTGCCGGGCGTGCCCTGCCCCGCATCCCAGGCGGTGGCCGTTTCCTGCTGCCAGATGTAGGCCGCCAGGGTGGCAAAGCGCACGCCGGGGTCAATGCTGCCGTCGGGCCCAAACACGGGCGCGCCCAGCCGCGCTAGGCGAAAGCCGCCGCCGTCAAACGGTGCCCCGTCTGCGCCCTGGCCCCAGCCCACCGCTGCGCTGATGCCGCCCTGCTCGCCCGCCACCACCTTTTGCAGGCGCGGCAGGCAGTGGGTAATGGCGTGCTCGCCCATCTCGATGCCAATCCAGCGGCGGCCCATCTTGTGCGCCACGGCGGCGGTGGTGCCGGAGCCCAGGAAGCTGTCGAGGACGAGGTCGCCGGGGTGGGTGGCGATGTGGAGGATGCGTTGGAGAAGGCGCTCGGGTTTGGGGGTATCAAATGCGTTGTCAGTCCCGAAAATCTTGTGAATCTCCTTCTTGGCCTCGTCGTTGTTTCCCACTTCTTCGTTCGGCCACCAAGTCCACGGCACCAGACCTTCGACCTCTTTGAGGTATCGGACAAGCCCCGGCGCGGAGTCTCCATTCTTTCCAAAGGAGACCTTGCCTGCTGCCACAAGATCGAAAAATTTGGTTTCAAGGACGGACCAATGACGCCCCTCCGGCGGATAGATGACCTTGCCGCTCGGCGTAGTGACCGGGTACTGCTGGTTCGGTCGCAATCCCGCGCCATTCATCGGGACCAAGCGCCATGGTCCCTGCGGATCATTGTTGGGATTCCGATACGCTGCACGCGTTTTATCGTCAATTTCGACTCTCCGTCGGCTCAAGCGGAAACTGTCAGGCGAAGTCGCGTAAACCATAACATGGTCATGCGAACTCCCAATTGCCGCATTGTTGTCCCGTGCATAGCGCTTCTGCCATACGCAGTTTGCGACAAACCGACCCCGCCCAAACACCTCATCCATCAACACCTTGAGGTAGTGCGCCTCGTTGTCGTCAATGGTCACCCAGATCGATCCGTCCTCGCTGAGCAAATCCCGCAGCAACTCCAGCCGGGGCAGCATCATGCTGAGCCACTGGCTGTGTTCGAGCTTGTCGTCGTAGTGCTCAAACGCGCTCTGGGTGTTGTAGGGCGGGTCGATAAAGATGCACTTGATGCAGCCCCGGTAGAAGGGCAGCAGGGCCTTGAGAGCCTCCAGGTTGTCGCCGTGGATGAGCAGGTTGTCTGTGCTCTTTTCAGGGCTGCTGCTGCCGTGGTGCGAGACGGTGTCCAGCAGGCGGTAGGGCACCTGATCGGCAATGGAGAAGGCGGCGGCGCGGTGGAGCCAGTCAAGGGTGGGCATGCGGGGTAATGAGAAAAGGGCTTGGCGAGCGGCGCGGCTATGCGCCCGATGGCGCGAACGCGGCTTCCACCGTTTCGCGGTGAAAGAGGTCCAGGTAAGGCTGGTAGCGGTACAGGCGGTTGCGCTCAAAGCCTGTGACCTCGCGCAGCCAGCCCCGGGCCTCCAGGTCGCGCGCCAGCTTGACGGCGGTGGGGTGGGTGCAGCCCACGATGGCGGCGATGCGGTTGGGCGAAACCATGGGCTGCTGGAACAGGCTGTCGAGCAGCTTGAGGGCCTTGGGGTTCTTGATGAGCGCCGTACGGTGCGCTTCGCGCATGGCAATGATGTCGTGTGCAGTGCGGGTGGCGGCCCGTGCCGTTTGGCTAACGCCGCGCAAGAAGAACTTGAGCCAGGGCTCCCAATGCCCATGCTGGCGAATGGCGGTGAGGCGGTCGTAATACTCGGCGCGGTGGGCCTTGAGGAACACCGACAAGTACAGCAGCGGGCGCGACAGGGCTTGCTCTTCACACAGCATCAGGGTGATCAGCAGCCGCCCCACACGGCCGTTTCCGTCGAGAAACGGGTGGATGGTTTCGAACTGCGCGTGGGCCAGGCCGCAGCGGATGAGCAGCGGCACGGTGGTCTTGCCCTGGTGCAGGAAGTTTTCCAGTGCGCCCAGGGCATTCATCAGTTCATGCGGCGGGGGCGGCACGAACGAGGCCGTGGCGAGGGTGCTGCCGGTGGCGCCGATCCAGTTTTGCGAGGTGCGGAATTCACCGGGGGATTTTTCGCCCCCTCTCACTTCGTGCATGAGCTTGCCGTGGATCTCGCGCAGCAGGCGCAGCGACAGCGGCAGCTCGGTCAGCCGCGTCAGGCCATGGTTCATGGCGCGCACGTAGTTCACGACTTCCTCGACATCCTTGGGCCCGTCGTGACCAGGCGACGCATGCGCTTCAAAGGCGAGCACGTCTTCGAGCGTGCTTTGCGTGCCTTCGATCTGCGAGGAAAGTACCGCTTCGTGGCGCACATACATGGCCACGAAAAGATCGGGGTTGGGCAACAAGGCGGCAATGGCATCCAGCCGCGCGATATCCCGGTCTGCCTGCGACAACAAGGTGCGCAACTCCCCGTCGAAGTCAATGTCGGGATGGGG
>JBKCTS010000124.1:0-1483 GCA_046318695.1 Acidovorax sp. | reverse complement strand
CTGGCAGCCATTGCACAGCGCGCGCCCGAAGCCATCCTGCCCTACAGCTACGCCGGCACCATGGGCATGGTGCAGGGCGAAAGCATGGACCGGCGCTTTTTCCACAAGCTGGGGGCATCACAACTGGACCGCACCATCTGCGCATCCGCCGGGGCCGAGGCGCTGGTGCAAACGCTGGGCGGCAAGGTGGGCATGAAGGTGGAGTTCTTCGCCGAATCCAAGCTCATCCTCATCTGGGGCAGCAACTCGATTGGCAGCAACCTGCACTTCTGGCGCTACGCACAGCAGGCCAAGCGCAACGGTGCGCGGCTGGTGTGCATCGACCCGCGCAAAAGCGAAACCGCCGACAAGTGCCACGAACACATCGCCCTGCGCCCCGGCACCGACGCGGCCCTGGCCCTGGCGCTGATGCACGAGCTGATCGCCCACGACTGGCTCGACCACGACTACATTGCCCGCCACACGCTGGGCTGGGAGCCCTTGCGCGAGCGGGCCCTGCAATGGCCCCCTGAGCGCGCGGCCCAGGTGTGCGACGTGCCTGTGGAGCAGATCCGCCAACTGGCCCAGGACTACGGTACGACCCAGCCCGCCGCCATCCGCCTGAACTACGGCATGCAGCGCGTGCGCGGCGGCGGCAATGCGGTGCGTGCCGTGGTCTGCCTGCCTGCGCTCACGGGCGCATGGCGCCACCGCGCGGGCGGCGTGCTGCTGTCCAGCTCGGGGCAGTTCCCCGCGCAGCGCGCCATGCTGCAGCGGCCCGACCTGATGCCCGCCAAGACGCCCCGCACCATCAACATGTCCACCCTGGGCGACGACCTGCTGCGCGAGTCCTCGCCCGCCTTCGGGCCGAAGATCGAGGCCGTGGTGGTCTACAACAGCAACCCCGTGGCCGTGGCGCCCGATTCGGGCAAGGTGGTGCAGGGCTTTGCACGCGAAGACCTGTTCACCGTGGTACTAGAGCACTTCCAGACCGACACGGCCGACTGGGCCGACTACGTTCTGCCCGCCACCACGCAGCTGGAGCATTGGGACATCCACCTCTCCTACGGCCACACCGACGTGCTGCTCAACCGCCCCGCCATCGCACCCGTGGGGCAGGCCCGCAGCAACGCCCAGATCTTCCGCGACCTGGCTGCGCGCATGGGGTTTTCTGACCCCTGTTTTTCCGACAGCGATGAGGCCTTGTGCCGACAGGCCTTCGGCGATGCGGTGGACTTTGCGCTGCTGGAATCCCAAGGCTTTGCCACGCTGGCCGTGCCCGATGCGCCTTTTGCTGAAGGCCGCTTTCCCAGCCCCAGCGGCAAGTGCGAGTTCTTTAGCGCCCGCCTGGCCGCGCAGGGCCTGGACGGCCTGCCCGACCACCTGCCCAACCACGAACTGGCGGGCACCAACGCCCGCTACCCGCTGGCCATGATTTCGCCGCCCGCGCGCAATTTTTTGAACTCCACCTTTGTGAACGTGCAAAGCCTGCGCAGCATTGAAG
>JBKCTS010000123.1:0-5843 GCA_046318695.1 Acidovorax sp. | reverse complement strand
ATCTTGACCGGCCACTTGGCAAAGCGGTCCACCAGGGTCTGGAAGTGCTGCTCGGCCAGCAGCGTGGTGGGGGCCAAAAACGCCACCTGTTTGCCACCCGTCACCGCCACAAACGCGGCGCGCAGGGCGACCTCGGTCTTGCCAAAACCCACGTCGCCGCAGACCAGCCGGTCCATGGGGCGGGGGCTGATCATGTCCTGGATCACCGCGTGGATGGCCGCATTCTGGTCGGCCGTTTCTTCAAAACCGAAGTCGTTGGCGAAGCTCTCGTAATCCTGCGGGCTGTAGCGAAACGCGTGGCCCTCGCGGGCAGCGCGGCGGGCGTAGATGGTGAGCAGCTCGGCGGCCGAGTCGCGTACCTGCTCGGCCGCCTTGCGCTTGGCCTTTTCCCACTGGCCGCTGCCCAGCTTGTGCAGGGGGGCTTCGTCGGCAGAAACGCCCGTGTAGCGGCTGATGAGCTGCAGCTGGCTCACCGGCACATACAGCACGGCCTTGTCGGCGTATTCCAGGTGCAAAAACTCCTGCATGGCGGGCGTGCCGTCGGGGTTTTTGTTGCCCACGTCCATGTTCACCAGGCCCCGGTAGCGGCCGATGCCGTGCGCGCTGTGCACCACGGGGTCGCCCACGTTCAGCTCGGCCAGGTCCTTGATCAGCGCTTCGACATCGCTCACCTGCTCCTGCTTTTTGCGGCGGCGCGTGGTGGGGCCCGCAGCAAACAGTTCAGTCTCGGTGATGAAGTCGATGCCTTCTTCGAGCCAGCTGAAGCCCACGGTGAGACCGGCGGTGGCAATGCCCAGCTTTTCAGCCGTGTGGGCCTGGAACTCGGCCAGCGAATCAAACGCGGGCGGGTTGAGCTGCGAGGCGCGCAAAAAGTCGAGCAGGCTCTCGCGCCGACCGTCGCTTTCAGCCAGCAGCAGCACGCGGTGCTGTGTGTGGTGGATGTGCGCGTGCAGGCGGGCCAGCGGGTCCTGGGCACCGCGCACAACCGAGAGGTCGTCCAGTGTCTGGAAATGCGGGTTGTGATCCACATCCGCCACACCGGGGCGCAGCGAAAGCTGGGCGTGGTGGTTGGCGCGGGTGTAGAACTGGTCGCTGGTCAGGAACAGCGCTTCGGGCGGCAGGGCGGGCCGATCAGGGGCGCCCTGCACCAGGCGGAAGCGGTCTTTCGTGTCTTGCCAAAACCGCTGAAAAGCGGGTTCCAGATCGCCGTGCAGAACCACCGTGGCCTCTGCGCCCAGGTAGTCAAACACCGTGGCGGTGTCGTCGAAGAACAGCGGCAGGTAGTACTCGATACCCGCCGTGGCCACGCCAGCGCCCATGTCCTTGTAGATGCGGCTCTTGGTCGGGTCGCCCTCCAGCATTTCGCGCCAGCGGCTGCGGAATTTGGCGCGTGCGTCGTCGTCCATGGGGAACTCCCGGCCGGGCAGCAGACGCACCTCGGGCACGGGGTACAGGCTGCGCTGGCTGTCGGGGTCGAAGGTGCGGATGGAGTCGATCTCGTCGTCGAACAGGTCCACCCGGTAGGGCACCGGCGAGCCCATGGGGAACAGGTCGATCAGCCCGCCGCGCACGGTGTATTCGCCCGGGCTCACCACCTGCGAGACATGCGAGTAGCCAGCCAGCGTGAGCTGGGCCTTGAACTTGGCCTCGTCCAGCTTTTGCTTGACCTTGAAGTGGAAGGTGTAGCCCGCCAGGAAGGACGGCGGTGCCAGCCGGTACAGCGCCGTGGTGGCGGGCACGACGACCACATCGGCCCCGGTGTCCCTGTCCTTTTGGCTGATGCGCCACAGCGTGGCCAGCCGCTCGCTGATCAGGTCCTGGTGGGGCGAGAAGGTGTCATACGGCAGAGTTTCCCAGTCCGGGAACAGCGCGCAGCGCAGCGCGGGCGCAAAAAACGCCATCTCGTCGATGAGGCGCTGCGCATCGGTGGCGTCGGCCGTGACGATGGCGGTGGTGCGCCCAGCGACCTTGTCGCGCTCGGCCAGACGGGCCAGCAGCAGCGAATCTGCGCTCCCCACGGGGCGAGGAAGGGTGAAGCGTTTTCCGGGGTAGAGTTTGGGCAGTTCCATGCGGACGTTGTCGTCAGAAGGCGTGAATGAATCCAGCGTGCCACAGCACTGTGCCAAAACGCTTGCGCTTGGGGCGCCACCTGCGGGCATCGCTCGGGCAATGGCGGGCATTTGCGACGGTGAGCGAAAGCGTGTTGGCGAGGCGATCGGGCATGTTGGGGTGTGTCACACCTTCTTACTGAGCCCGCCGCATCCCCTGGGGCGCAAGACGCGCACGGGTCAGATGGGGAGGGTGGACGCGGATTTTAGAATGAGGCCCAAATGACCGCTTCCTTGCTGCAAACCACCCCCGCGCCGCTGTCGGCCCAAGGCCGCTTCTGGGCCCTGGTGCCCTGTGCCGGGACGGGGTCGCGCGCCCTGGCGGCGCAGCCGTCGGCAGCGCTGGCTGCGCCCTTGCCCAAGCAGTACCAGGCGGTGGCGGGCATCCCGATGGTGCTGCACACGCTGGCGGCCTTAGCCGGTGTGGGACGCCTACTGGGCACCTTGGTGGCGGTGGCGCCCGGCGACCGGTTTCTGGACGCCCATGCGCACCCCGCCTGGTTTTGCGTCGAATGCGGAGGCCCAACCCGCGCCGATACGGTGCTGGGCGGCCTGCGCGCCTTGGCGGACCGTGGGGCGCAGCCCGATGACTGGGTGCTGGTGCACGATGCAGCCCGCTGCCTGGTGACCACCGCGCAGATCGACACGCTCATAGACCAGTGTGCCGGTGATGCCGTGGGCGGGCTGTTGGCGCACCGGCTGGCCGATACCCTCAAGACCTCGACCAGCGGGCCCGGTGGCGTGCGTGTAGCGTCCACGGTGGACCGCAGCGACAAATGGCTGGCGCAAACGCCGCAGATGTTCCGCCTTGGCCCCCTCATGGAGGCGATTGGCAAGGCGGGTTCCGGCGTGACCGACGAGGCCGGCGCAATGGAGGCCATGGGCCTGCACCCACGGCTGGTGCCCGGTGGCGCGCAGAACTTCAAGGTGACCTACGCGGATGATTTCGCGCTGGCCGACGCCGTGCTTGCTGCCCGCTCGCATGGCACCACTGTGGAGCGTTTCGGTGGTGAGCGCGGCCACGCTGGCGACGCCACGGAGCGCAAGGCGCTTTTCTGACCGCAAGGTGATTCCGCTACACAAGGCCCGCGTGGCGTGCCGCAACTGCTAAAGGCAACAACCCATGAATTTCAGGATCGGTGAAGGCTGGGATGTGCATGCCCTGGTGCCCGGCCGCCGGCTGGTGATCGGAGGCGTGGAGATCCCGCATTCCAGCGGATTGCTGGGCCATTCGGATGCCGATGTGCTGCTGCACGCCATTACCGACGCGCTGCTGGGTGCGGCAGGGCTGGGCGATATTGGGCGGCATTTTCCGGACACCGATGCGGCGTTTCGCGGTGCCGATTCGGCCCTGCTGCTGGCCGAGGCCGCTCGGCGGGTGCGGGGGGCGGGCTTTCAGATTGGCAACATCGACAGCACGGTGGTGGCGCAGGCCCCGCGCCTGGCCAGCCACATCCCGGCCATGTGCGCCGTCATTGCCCGGGCCACAGACGTTGCCGTGTCGCAGGTCAATGTCAAGGCGAAAACGGCGGAGCGGCTGGGGCCGGTGGGCCAGGGTCTGGCCATGGAGGCACGCGCCGTGGCGCTGGTCTATGCCGCCTGAACCGGCTCTAGCCTGGCGGCATCCGCGCAGGGTGCGGTTGACCGCCCGCGGGGGGGCGTCAGACCGCCGCCGTGCCAATGGGCGCTGCGTCCTGTTGGGGGAGCTTGCGCCTGACTGACGGGCGCATCAATCGCTGCTTGGGGTCCTGTCCATCTGCCAGCGACGTGGCGCGCTGCAGTTGAAGGTGTGCCACCAGTCCGCCGTTGCTGGAGTTGGACAGGGCGAAGATTCCGCCCATCCGCTGCACGGTTTTGTCCACGATCGATAGGCCGAGGCCCGCGCCCGCAGCGGCCGTGCGGGCCGAATCGCCGCGGAAAAACGGCTTGGTCAGGTTGGACAATTGCTCTGGCGGCACACCGCTGCCATGGTCGCGCAGCTTGATGAGAACCCAGTTCTCGCGCGCCTTGGCGGTGATATCGACCTCTGCAATACCCGTCACCTCTGACTTGGCATAGCGCCGGGCGTTCTCAAGCAGGTTGGAGACGATCCGCGCCAGCTCGATCTCGTCGGCCAGCACATTGAGTTCTTCGGGCACGGCTATGGTAATCGCAAGCTCGCGGTGGTCCTGCACGGCGTACACACACGAGGAGATCACGGCATGCAGGTTGACGGGTGCAAGCGTGACATGGTCGGGGCGTGCGTAGTCGAGGAACTTGTCGATGGTCGCGTCCAACTGCACGATGTCGGCCACCATGTGCTCGCGGGCCACCTCATCGTTCACGCTCATCTCGGTTTCCAGCCGCAACCGGGCCAGGGGCGTGCGCAGGTCGTGCGAGATGCCAGCCAGCATCACGGCCCGGTCCTGCTCCAGCTTGGCCAGTTTTTGGGCCATGCGATTAAAGCCGATGTTGACCTCGCGGATCTCGCTGGTGACGACTTCTTCATCGAGGCGGCTGGCCGCAAAGTCGCCATCTTTGACGCGGTTGGCGGCATACGAGAGCTGCTTGAGCGGCCGGTTGATCAGCCGCGCAATGGCCGCTGCGCCAGCCAACGAAAGCGCTGCCGCCGTCAGCAGCCAGACCAGCCATGTGCGTTCGACGACCGGATTGAACCGAGAGCGGTCCATCCGCAGCCAGATGGGGTCGCTGTTGATGTTGAAGCCAACCCACAGGCCATTCTCGCCATTGACACTTTGCGCCACGATGGCGTCGGGCCCGAGGCGCTCGGTCAGTTCGTCGACAAGCCGGTTGTCCAGCGGGGTGTTGTCCAGTCGCTGAAAGCTGTCGTTCAGCCCGCGCGGAAGAATGCGGACGCCTTCCTGCTCCGCCATGATTTTTATCAGCGAGATTCGGGCTGTGGCATCCGAGTGCGCCAGCGCGGCACGGCTGAGGTTGACCAGAGCGGCGATCTGCTGCGCGGAGTGCAGTGTGCGCGGCTCGAACTCCAGCGCCCGCAGGGTCTGCAGCCACGCAAGAATGCTGCCCGCCAGCAGCAGGGCCAGCAGGAAGAAGGTGCGCCAGAAAAGGTTCAGGCCCATGCGCGAGCGCTGCTCGCGGGCTGCGCGCAGCGATTCCAGCGGTGCCGGGGTGGTGGCCTCGGAAGCGTCGGGCGATGCGGCTTTGTCGGACCGACGGCGGTTCTGCCCCGGGGGCGAGTCAGCGGCGGTCATCTGGGAAAGCTCAGCCCGCACCGTCTGGCACGAACACGTAGCCCACGCCCCACACTGTCTGGATGTACCGCGGAGCCGTCGCATCGACTTCGACCAGCTTGCGAAGGCGCGAAACCTGGACATCCAGGCTGCGGTCGAATGGCTCGAACTCGCGGCCGCGTGCCAGCAAGGCCAGCTTTTCGCGCGACAGGGGCTGGCGCGGGTGGCGCACCAGCGCCTTGAGCATGGCGAATTCGCCGGTGGTCAGGGGCAGCTCTTCGCCGTTGCGCTGCAGGGCGCGCGTGCCCATGTCGAAAGTGAAGGGCCCGAACGTGACGATTTCGTTGTCACCCGAGGGCGCGCCGGGCGCCTCCTGGGCGGGGCGGCGGCGCAGCACGGCGTGGATGCGTGCCAGCAGCTCGCGGGGGGGGAAGGGTTTGCCCAGGTAGTCGTCGGCGCCCCCCTCCAGGCCCACGATGCGGTCTACAGCTTCGCCCTTGGCCGTCAGCCGGTTGATGGGCGTGCGATCGGTGGCAGCGCGCCG
>JBKCTS010000122.1:0-8106 GCA_046318695.1 Acidovorax sp. | reverse complement strand
GAGTGCGTGGGCCACTTCGACGAACCCCAGTGCGTGCAGGTCTGCCCCGTCGCCTGCATACCTGTCAATCCTGCCCATCTCGAAAACCGCGAGAGCCTCTGGCAGAAGTTCCAGCGGCTGCAGGCCAAGGCCTAGGGCGCTGCGTAGTCGCGTGCGCTGTGCCTGCAGCGCTGTGGGGCACGCCTGCGGGTGTAGGGAGATAATTTTTAGATTAAAAAAGCCTATCCGCGCTTTCTGGTATTGTCTTTGTAGCTATCAAATAAATAGCAAAAAGATCGCTGGCGACCTCGCTGCCTGCCTGTGCAGGAAGCAGTGGCGTCACGCCCGAGGCTCCGGGGCCTCGGGGCGTGGCGGTTTGGGGCGCGGGGGCTTGGTGGTGTGGATGAGCAGCGTGGCCTTGTCCATCTCTCCGGCCAGCATCGCCGGGTAGGCCTTGAGCGAGTGCGCGATGCTGTCTTCGATCAGCGTGCGCTGGTCGGGCGAGGGTTTTTTCAGCACCCAGTTGGCGACCTCGCTCTTGATGCCCGGATGGCCGATGCCAATGCGCAGCCGCCAGTAGTCGGGCGAGCCCAGTTGCCCGTGGATATCGCGCAGCCCATTGTGGCCCGCGTGGCTGCCCCCCTTCTTGAGCTTGACCTGGCCCGGCGGGAGGTCCAGCTCGTCGTGCACGACCACGATCTCTTGCGGAAGAATCTTGAAAAAGCGGGCCAGTGAGGCCACCGACTTCCCCGAAAGGTTCATGAACGTCTGCGGCTCCAGCAGCCACACGCTTTGCCCGTGCACCGTGGTGCGCGCCACCAGGCCGTGGTAGCTGCGCTCGGGCACCAGCGTGGTCTTGAGTTCACGCGCCAGCGCGTCGATCCACCAAAATCCTGCGTTGTGCCGCGTGGCCTCGTAATCCGGGCCAGGGTTTCCCAGGCCAACAAACAGCTTGATCATGGGGTGGATTATCGTGGGGTGGAGTGCGGGCGTGCCTGGCCCGTGAGGGCCTTGTTGCCCCCGTATCGGGCACGCACATCGGCGTGGCGGTCTGCGGGGGCGATGCCAGTCGCCAAACAAAAACGGCCCACGCAGGTGGGCCGTTTGGGGAAGGGGCCGGTGTGCCTTGCGGCGAACCGGCTGCACCCGGCATTGCCGGGGTGCATCGCAGGGGCGAATTACTTCTTGCCCTTGCCCTTGCCCTTGGCATCGGCGGCAGGTGCGGCAGCCACAGGGGTTTCGACCACAACGACCGGAGGCACCACAGACACCAGCACGGGGTTGTTGTTCTGACCGCCGCGCACCTTGGGCGTCACACCCTTGGGCAGCTTGATGTCCTTGAGGTGCAGCGAGCTGCCCTTTTCCAGCGTGGACAGGTCCACAGCAATGAACTCAGGCAGATCCGAAGGCATGCAGGTCACGTCCAGTTCGTTCACGACCGGGTTGACCATGCACTTGTCGACCTTCACAGCAGGCGATTCTTCAGCGCCGGAGAAGTGCAGTGGCACCTTCATGTGCAGCTTGGTTTTTTCGTCCACGCGCTGGAAATCGATGTGCAGCACAAGCTGCTTGTAGGGGTGGTATTGCACGTCGCGCAGCAGGACCTTGCTGGACGTGCCGGCCACTTCCATGTCCAGCACGCTGGAGTGGAAAGCTTCCTTCTTGAGGGCGTGCCACAGTGCGTTGTGATCGATCTCGATCAGTTGGGGTTCGGCGGAACCGCCATACACGATGCCAGGCGTCTTGCCCGAATTGCGCAGACGGCGGCTCGCACCCGTACCCTGCTTGGCGCGCTCAAAAGCGACGAAGTTCATAGTTAGCTCCTGCAATGGGATCGACCGCGACCAGTCCGACCCCGATTTAAAAAAAGCCTGCTTCGCTGGATGGCGGCAGGCCCGCGTAATGTTCCCGAACCCGCAAGCCGCCTGAAGGAAGCCTGCAGTCAACCCGACCGACGCGCTCGTTGCTGAGCGGTCAGAACAGGTTTTCCTGGTCCGAGAACAGACTCATCACCGACTCACCCTTGGCAATGCGCTGAATCGTTTCGGCGATCAGCGGTGCCACAGAGAGCTGGCGAATCTTGGGGCATCCCCGAGCCTTGTCGCTCAGCGGGATGGTGTTGGTCACGACCACTTCGTCGAGTGCAGTGCCCTGTGCAATGCGCTCGATGGCCGGACCAGAAAAAATGGGGTGGGTGCAGTACGCGTACACCTTTTTGGCACCGCGCTCCTTGAGCACCTCTGCGGCCTTCACCAGCGTGCCAGCGGTGTCGATCATGTCGTCCATGATCACGCAGTTGCGGCCTTCGATTTCGCCGATGACGTGCATCACTTCAGACACGTTCGCCTTGGGGCGGCGCTTGTCAATGATGGCAAGGTCGCAATGGAGCTGCTTGGCCAGCGCACGGGCGCGCACCACGCCACCCACATCGGGCGAAACCACGATGAGGTCTTCGTAGTTCTTCTGGCGCAGGTCACCCAGCAGGACGGGCGAGGCGTAGATGTTGTCGACCGGAATGTCGAAGAAGCCCTGGATCTGGTCAGCGTGCAGGTCCATGGTCAGCACGCGGGCCACGCCCACGGCCTGCAACATGTTGGCCACCACCTTGGCGGTAATGGGCACGCGCGTGGAGCGCGGGCGGCGGTCCTGGCGGGCATAGCCAAAATACGGGATCACTGCGCTGATGCGCTCGGCAGAGGCGCGCTTGAGCGCGTCCACCATGATCAGCAGTTCCATGAGGTTTTCGTTGGTCGGGGCGCAGGTCGACTGCACCACGAAAACGTCACGCGCCCGCACGTTTTGCTTGATTTCGACCGTGACTTCACCGTCAGAGAAACGGCCCACGTCGGCAGCGCCCAAAGAGATGCCGAGGTGTTGGGCTATTTCAGCCGCCATGCCAGGGTTGGCATTGCCGGTGAAAACCATGAAGTCGGGGTGGTTGGCTTGCATGAGCGTCCCAGCAGGTCTGAAAAAAAGCCCGTATGCGAAAAGAATTTGGCAGGGGAAGAAGGATTCGAACCTTCGCATGCCGGAATCAAAATCCGGTGCCTTAACCAGCTTGGCGACTCCCCTACTCAGGTCAATTGCCGATGTCAACCAACCCTAAACCGTGTCTGATGCCCACCCTGCCAGAGGATGGGTCAGCAGATTCTCACATGACCTGACCTGCCAGCCCACCGGGGCCCCGCTGAGATCAGCTGCATGTTGCATTCGCGCAAACACCGCACTCCCGGAACCGGTCATCCTGCCTTTCAGTCCGCGGGAATCGAGCCAGCAAAGAGCTTGCGAAACCTCAGGGCACATGGCTTGTGCGACTGGTTGCAGATCGTTTCGACCGAAGTCAAGGTGTGCTGCAGCAAAGCCCGAGATTGTAGCACTGTCCGAATCGCGTTTTAGGTCGGAGTGCGAAAAAATCGATTTCGTATCCAGGCCTGCGGCGGGCTTGACCACCGCGAATCGCGCCTTCGGCAACTGCAGAGCATGGTCGAGTGGCGTGATTTTCTCACCGATTCCCTCGACCCAGGCGTTGCGCCCGCGCAAAAAAAAGGGCACGTCGGCGCCCAGCGCGAGGCCGATTTTTTCCAACTGCGGCAGGGGAAGGCGCAGGCCCCAAAGGTGGTTCAGGGCAAGCAGGGTGCTTGCAGCATCCGACGAACCACCGCCCATGCCCGCTTGGGCCGGGACACTTTTGTGCACGCCAATGTGAACCCCGGCGGCGCAACCTGTGGCAGCGCGCAAGGCATGCGCCGCGCGCACCGTCAGGTCCTCTGGGGGCAAGGCCCAGGTCAGGTCTTCTCGGCTGATCAGACCATCGCTGCGGCGCTCAAAGTAGAGGGTGTCGGCCCAGTCCACGAGCATGAAAACCGATTGCAGCAAGTGGTAGCCGTCTGCCCGGCGCCCGGTGATGTGCAAAAACAGATTGAGTTTGGCCGGTGCCGGCACGTCGTACAGGGCTTGCATGGCAAAAGGCACGCGGGTCGATGCTGTTCGGGTATTTCAGCGAGTCAGTGCAATGCGCAGATTCGCTGCGGGAAGCGGGGAATGCCGGCGGGCAAAGATCCGCCCCTGCGCGGACGCAGACAGGTCAGCGTCCCAACCCGACGCCAAGGCCTGTTTTCCTCGCAACCACTCGAAGATGGCTGCGACCGGCAGCGGCGCCCCCGTGGTGTCCGCGACCAAGGCATCGAGCGATTCCGAGGTGCGGCTTCCCTGAGCAGTGACCAGCTCCGCATGGCCGTCCCTCCAGGTGAGCAGGGCCAGTTGGTTACCGAGCGGGCTCAGCAGCACCAGTTCGCCCAAGCGGCTGTCGCCCCTGAGTTCAAACGATGCAGAAAACGATCGGGCCTCGGGACCTTCTATTTGCAAGGCCATCCTGCCGGTCCATGAATCCGTGGAGGCGAGGAGGGGGGCGCTTGGCGTGGCGCAGCCGGTCAGTGCCAAAAAGGTACCGAGCATGAAAGCTATGCCGATGCGCCAGACTCCGCGCAGCAGCCAGACCTCGCAGCGGCAGCCCCTTCTGGCTGGCCTTGCGTCGCGTCCGGGCATCAGGGTTTGACCCCCAGCCGCTCAAGCGTTTCCTTCAGGACTTCGTTATCGGGCGCAAGTCGTTGTGCTTCCCGCCACGCGTTCAGCGCCGCATCTTTTTCGCCAAGGCTCCACAACACCTCTCCCAAGTGGGTTGCTATCTCGACATCAGGACGCTTGGCAAAGGCGTCCTCCAGATAGCGTTTAGCCCCGGCCTTGTTACCCATGCGAAATTCCACCCAACCCAGACTGTCTGTGATGAAGGGGTCGCCCGGTGCCAGCTCAAGCGCTTTGAGAATAAGCCGCTTTGCTTCGTGAAGACGCAAGCCACGGTCCGCTAGTGAGTATCCAAGGGCGTTGTATGCGTTGTGATGGTCGGGTTTGCGAGCGATGATCTGCTCGAGCAGTTTTTCCATGAGTTCCAGCCGGCCTGTTTTTCCCGCAAGCATGGCCTTGTCATACAGAAGTTCCAGATCCTCGGGTGAGAGGGCCTCCAGTTCAAGCTGCACCTTGTAGGCATCCTCATAGTGACGCAAGTCCCGCAACAGCTGCACTTCCGCCAGGAGCTTCATACGCCTGTCCTGATCGGTGGAGGCAGGCAGCTTGCGCAGCAACTCCCGGGCCTGGGTCAGTTTTCCCTGCCTGGCTAGCAATGAAGCACGTCGGCTTTGGGCGCTGAAGAGTTCGCTTGCGTTATCGATCCGGCCAAGCCATGACTCCGCTGCGGCGAAATCACCTTTCTTTTCGGCAATCTGCGCCTGCAGCAGATAGGCCCGCGTCAGGCCGCGCTGACGCAG
This sequence comes from Acidovorax sp., assembly GCA_046318695.1. GTDB lineage: Bacteria > Pseudomonadota > Gammaproteobacteria > Burkholderiales > Burkholderiaceae_C > Acidovorax. The sequence goes on along the minus strand of JBKCTS010000122.1, from coordinate 2,806 downwards.
GTCCGCGCTCGTTACGCCCTTGAGCGCATCCATGAGTCGTTGGGCAGACACCTCGGCTTCGGCGATTCGATTTTCCTGCAGCTGCAGCGTGGTCTGTATCAGCCATGCTTCCGGCGCATCCGGATGGTTTCGGATGACCAACTCGGCTTGGCGTCCAGCCTCGGAGTGCCGATGCAGGCTCAGCAAAATCCGCGCGTATGCGATGTGCAGTTCGGGGGCGTTTGGACTGGCCAGCATGGGCGACACCAGCGCCTCGGCATCGGCAACGTCTTCATCGAGCAACTCGAGCGCCAACTGGACGGCGCTTTCGCTCGTTTTGTCGATGTTTTGCGCTTTGCGCGCAGCATCTAGGGCCCCCTGTTTGTCGCCCGCAGCGAGCCGCATCTGTCCGACGGTGGTCCAGGCGATGGGGCCATTCGCTGGATGCGAAAGCTCACTTGACAGGGCACTTTCGACCACTCTTGCCGCCAAAACTTTGTCGCTTGCGCGCCCGTACAGTTGTGGCAAAGACGCGAGCAACATGGTGCGCGACTTGGCTGGTGTAAGCGCCAGTTCCTGCCGAAGGAGGTCCTGAGTCTCACCGATCCGATTGAGCGCCACCAGGATTTGAAGGGCATAGCGGTTTGCTTCGCGAGACTCCGGCAGCGCCTCTTTCCATGCACGCGCCGCAGCCAGGGCATATTCGCCGGACCGGGACTGCAGGGCGATGTCAGCCGCCCGCTGGTACAGGCGGCCATCACCGCTGCGTCTTGCTGCATCAAGGATGAATGCATAACCAGCGCCCGGATCGTTCGTCTGGGCACTGACTTCCCCCAGGAAAATTTGGTAGAACAGTTCGGCATCCAGGTCCGAATTCTTTGCCGTTGTTGGCGGTGGTTCGGGGGCGCGCGCGCGACCGCCGGTTTGCGCGAGGGCTGCAAAAAAAACGACCGCGACAGCCGTCACCAGGACGGCATTCCGAAAGCTGAGTGGTAACACCATCAACCCATAATAATCGAAGCCTTTCAACGCGATCCGTGGGTCTTGGTATGCCTGAGTTGCCAGAAGTGGAAGTGACGCGGCGCAGCCTGGCGCAAGCCATCGTGGGGGCGCGGATCGAGACGGCCCGCATGGGCAAGCCGCTTCGCTGGCCGCTCGGGTGCGAGCCGGCGTCCCTGTCGGGCCGCAAGGTCGTCGGTCTGCGCCGCCGTGGAAAGTACCTGTTGCTGGATTTCAACGAGGGGATGCTTCTCATCCACCTTGGGATGTCCGGCAGTCTCCGTTTCAGCGAGCACTTACCCGAAGCGGGCGTGCACGACCATTTTGAACTGGTCACAAATCTGGGAATTCTGAGGCTGCATGATCCGCGACGCTTTGGTGCGGTTGTTTACGTCCCTGATGAAACGGATGCGCTCGCGGTCAAGCTTCTGGGTGGCCTGGGGATGGAGCCTTTGGCGGATACGTTTTCATTGCCTTTGTTCCAGGCTGGCCTCAAGTCAAGCCGCGTACCCATCAAGACCCTTTTGCTCAGTGGCCGTGTGGTGGTAGGCGTTGGCAACATTTACGCCAGCGAAGTTCTTTTTTTGGCCGGGATCCGCCCTACCACACCCGCTGCGCGGATAGGCCCCGAGCGGGCACGGCGGCTCTACAAGGCGATCGTCATTGTGCTGGCCCGGGCGGTGGAGATGGGCGGCACAACGCTGCGTGATTTCTCCAACACCGATGGATCGGCCGGCCACTTTCAGTTGCAAGCCCGGGTGTACGGTAGGCAGGGAGCTCCGTGCCTCGATTGCGGTGCCCCCATACGCATGCTGCGGCAGAGTCAGCGGAGCACGTTTTATTGCCCGGTTTGCCAGCGAGCCTGAGCTGCGTGAGTCGCCGTCAAACAACCAGACACTTTTGATGGGCGCTGACGATGCTATATTTTGCTGAATCCTGAATTCAGGTGCGACTTAGAAACCCGGGAGCAAAGTGGGCCCTTCATTCAACGAACAGTTCGACCAGCACGGCATGTGGCGGCGTGAGTTCGCCCAACAGCTCAAACGGCTTGCCAACTGGATGTCCTCGCACGAGCTCATGGATGCCGCGCTCCAGGAGCGACTGCAACGGCTTGAGGAGCAGGTTCGCAGCGACAAGGTCATGGGGGCTTTTGTCGCTGAGTTCTCCCGTGGTAAGTCGGAACTGATCAACGCCATTTTCTTCGCTGACTACGGGCGACGCATCATGCCCGCCAGCGCCGGACGCACAACGATGTGCCCGACCGAGCTCGGTTATGAGGCCGATGTGCCTCCCTGTTTGAGACTGCTGCCGATTGAGACGCGCCTACAGACGCAAAGCTTGGCCGAATGGCGTACGAGGCGTGACCGCTGGCAGGAGATCCCCTTGGATGTGGGGGACGCGGATCAGATCGCGAAAGCAGTCGAGAAGGTGGCCGAGGTTCGCAAGGTGTCGTTGGATCAAGCACGTGCTTTGGGATTTTGGCACGACGATCTGATGGATGAGAACCCGGTGCCGGACGCAGCGGGGCTGGTTGAGGTTCCCCTGTGGCGTCACGCGATCATCAACATTCCGCATCCGTTGCTTAAACAAGGGCTCGTCATTCTTGACACACCAGGGCTCAACGCGGTGGGTGCCGAGCCTGAGCTGACGGTCAACCTCATACCCCAGGCCCATGCGGTGGTGTTCATCCTCGGCGCTGACACAGGGGTCACCCGTTCCGATCTCGCCATATGGCGCGAGCACCTCGCCATAGAGCCCGAAAGTATGGACGGGCGTTTGGTCGTCCTGAACAAGATCGACACGCTCTGGGACACGCTCAGTTCCGCAG
>JBKCTS010000121.1:0-7754 GCA_046318695.1 Acidovorax sp. | reverse complement strand
GCGCCTTCCGCGCTACCTTCCTCGCAACTGGCCCTGCCATCGGTTCCCCCCCTGCCGGAAGGTCCCTCGGGTCTGACGGTCAAGCCGGGTTGGTCGGCCCAGCGCTTCATGGTGGCGGCGGCCAACCCGCTGGCCACCGATGCGGGCTACCAGATGCTCAAGGCTGGCGGCAGCGCGCTGGACGCCGCCATTGCCGTGCAGATGGTGCTCACGCTGGTGGAGCCGCAGTCCAGCGGCATTGGCGGCGGGGCGTTTCTTTTGCACTACGACGGTAAGGCCGTTGAAGCTTTTGATGGGCGTGAAACTGCGCCCGCGGCAGCCAGCGAAAACCTGTTTCTCAAAGCCGATGGTCAACCTATGGCTTTCATCGACGGCGTAGTGGGCGGGCGCTCGGTGGGGGTGCCGGGCACAGTGCGCATGCTGGAGTTGGCGCACCAACAGCACGGCAAACTGCCTTGGTCGCAGCTATTTGCACCGGCCATTGCACTGGCCGAAGGCGGTTTCAGGGTCAGCGCACGCCTGAACACGCTATTGGCCAGCGAGGCGCACCTCAAGAAAGATCCGGTTGCCGCCGCCTACTTTTACGACGCGCAAGGCAAGCCGTGGCCCGTGGGCCACGTGCTGAAAAACCTCGAACTGGCCCAGGTGCTGCGCGGCATTGCCGCACAGGGCTCGAAGGCCCTGCTGGAAGGCCCCGTGGCTCAAGCCATGGTGGACAAGGTGCGTCAACACCCCAGCAACCCCGGCACACTCAGCCTGCAGGACCTGGCCCAATACCAGCCCAAGAAACGCAGCGCCCTGTGCTTTGATTACGAAGCCATGGCGCGCAACTACCGACTCTGCGGCTTCCCGCCACCCAGCTCGGGGGCGCTGGCCATTGGCCAGATTCTCGGCATCCTGCAGCGCACCCCAGCCAATGGTTTGGCCCTTGAAAACAACCTGCCTTCGGCCCCCTGGCTGCACGGGTATACCGAGGCCGCGCGCCTGGCCTTTGCCGACCGCGCCCAGTACGTGGCAGACCCTGACTTCGTTGGCGCCCCTGGCGGCAACTGGATGAGCCTGCTCGATCCCGCCTACCTGACGCAACGCGCCGCCCTCATCGGAGCGCAGTCCATGAAAGTGGCACAGCCTGGCCAGCCCGGCGGCATGAAGACCAGCTACGCGCCCATGCCGGATCAGCCCGAATACGGCACCAGCCACATCAGCATCGTCGACGCCCAAGGACGCGCCGTGGCCATGACCACCACCATCGAAGACGCCTTTGGCTCGCGCCAAATGGTCAAGGGCTTTTTGCTGAACAACGAGCTCACCGACTTCAGCTTTGCGCCCAAGGACGCCAAGGGCCTGCCCATCGCCAACCGGGTGCAGCCGGGCAAGCGCCCGCGCTCGTCCATGTCGCCGACGCTGGTGTTCGACAAAGCCAGCGGCCAGCTGCTGATGAGCGGCGGTAGCCCAGGCGGCGCGCTCATCATCCACTACACAGCCAAGACGCTGTATGGCACGTTGAACTGGGGTCTCAACGCGCAACAGGCCATCAATCTGCCCAACTTTGGCTCCACCAACGGCCCCACCGTGCTGGAAGAAAAGCGCTTCCCCGCTGCCACGGTGGACGCGCTCAAAGCCCAGGGCCACGAAGTGCGCGAGCTGAACATGACCAGCGGACTGCAAGCGATCCAGAAAACCCCCACAGGCTGGTTTGGCGGCGCCGACCCGCGCCGTGAAGGGGTGGTGATGGGCGATTAGGGCCTGTTCCCCCTATTTTTGTCAGAGGCGTTGCGATTCAAAAGGGCCAGGCGCCAGACGCTTAGCGCGGCTGGGGTGGCCTGCCCTCTCCCAGCCGTACCACTCTGAAGTTAGTGAAATCCGTCAACCATCCACCCTTTCGATGTTTTATCGTAGTACCTTATAAAGTTGTTTTTCGATCTTTTTTAGATCAATGAGGACTACAATGGTGGCATTGCATTCATCTGGCTTTTTGCCCATGCACTTTCCAGCACGTTTGATCCAGCTGCGCAAAGCGGCCAACTACACGCAGCAAACCTTGTCCGAGATGGCTCAGTTGCATGTGAACCAGATTCGTCGTTACGAGGCAGGGACGGCACAACCCACCTTGGACGCCCTGATCCGACTGGCCAAGGCGCTGCATGTGAGTCTGGATGACTTGGTGTTCGAAGAAGGCGAGCGGGGGCCGGATGAGGATTTTCGGCTGCGCTTTGAAGCGCTCTCCCAGCTCGACAGCAATGAACGCATGGTGGTCAAGGAACTGCTGGACGGCATGCTGCTCAAGCACCAGGCGCGTCGTCTGGCAGGTGCGCCCGCATGAGTGGCGCAAACCACCCGGCGCAGTGCAGTTCGATATCACATAGGATTCTGCCGAGGCGCAATCGAATATCGCCAAACATGGCGTAGGCCCACTGCCAGGCGGTCTGCCTGTCGGCCTGGGTAAGTTTGCGCTGTGTGTTCAGGTGGTCGCTGTGCACGGCATAGGTGGTGCCCTTGGTGACGTTGATAGGGCAATCTGTGGCCAGGTCACCAGCATGCGGGCGGTATTCCTAACTCTCCCCAATGCGTGTCGCCCATCAGCGGGGCGCCGTCCGCCAGATCTCTTGACCGCTATTTCGACAGGCGCTGCCAATCCCGGCCAAGGGTGTACACATCGGGCATCCAGCTTTCCACGTTGGAGAACACGACGATCATTCGGTTGTTGTTCGTCGCGTTGCTCCAGCCTATTCGCTGGCCGCCATAACCAAGGGCCCACACGGATTCCGGCGCAGTGGCGTTGTCAGCCCACATGAAATAGCCATAGCCATTGAACGATGCGCCGAACTTGCGAGAGGCTGGCGTGCCGGGGTTGGTAATTTGAGTGCGCATGGCTGCGCGCACGAAGTCCCCAAAGCAGCCCGCTTCTCGCGATGAACGCTTGACCCACAGCGCGAACCGAATCCAGTCTTCCAGGCGCAGTGCCACCCCGCCCGCGGACGCGGCATATTGCTGGCGGTCTTGCATCAAGACGCCCGGATGGGCCGCGCCCATTGGGTTCAGGACCTGTTCTTGAACCCATTGATTGAAGGGCATCTTCAACGCGTGGGCCACCATCACGCCGAGCACCATGGGATCGGTGCTCTTGTAGGAAAACTGTTCACCGGGTTTGTAATCAGAAAACACACCTCGCGCAGCACCTGCCACACGGTCCTCTGACAGCGCCGCGATCAAATCGAGTTGCCCGGTGGCCGCAAGCTTGTATTGATCGGGTGTGAAGATGGTGCTGTCCGCATTGGGCCCCTTGGTGCCGGAGGCCATGCGCAACAAATCGCGCACGGTCGCCGCCCCCAAAGCGGTTTGGCTTAACTCGGGTATCTGGGCAGCCGCCTTGGTGTCGAATTGAAGATGCCCCGCGCAAATCGCTTTGCCCACAGCCATGGCGGTGACGGTCTTGCCGATTGAATAGCCAAACACAAGCGATTGCGGGGTTGCTGGTGATTTGAATTCCGAGTGCAACACCCTTTCGCCGTCGATCAATGCCATGACTTTGGCCGGTTGCGCCGCAAAAACACGGCGCGCCCGGTCAATTAACGTTTGTTCCTCCGCACCCGGCGGCACTGCATTCAGCGATGTGGGCGAGGGGCTTGGTTGGCTTCGGTACCACCAGGGTTGACCGCGCTCGATCAGCAGGTTTCTATCGGGTGCAGCGGCAACGCCATCTTGCTCAGGGAGATTCCGGGCCAGCGCAAAACCTTGCAGCAATCCAACCAGGCCCACGGAAATCGTCAAGGAAGCTCTGCATAACGCTAGCCAGCGCAGCCCGCAGGGAGTTGTGCAGAGCTTGCTTAAACTCCTGTCAAACGTCGTGGTCATTTCGCAGCCTCCTATCCAATTTCTGTTCAGGATACTGCCTTACCGTTGACGCCGCGACCACTCGCCCCCCGTGCGAGTTTTCAGTTGCCCGGCTGCAACCGCAGCAACCGCCCGTCGCGGCTGTCGGTCAGCAGGTAAATGAAGCCGTCCGGCCCCTGCCGCACATCGCGCAGGCGCTGGCCGTTGCCCTGAAGCAGTTTTTCCTCGCGCACGACCTTGCTGCCTGCCAGCTCCAGCCGGTGCAGCGTGCCAAACTTGAGCGAACCCACCAGCAGGCTTCCTTGCCAGGCGGCGCCATAACGGCCACTGGTGACGAACGCCATACCCGACGGGGCGATCGAGGGCACCCAGTAGTGCAGCGGCTGTTCCATTCCCTGCTTGGCCGTGCCCTCGCCAATCTTGCCGCCCCCGTACTTCTCGCCATAGGTGATCACGGGCCAGCCATAGTTGCGACCGGGTTCGGGCAGGTTGATTTCATCGCCGCCCTGCGGCCCGTGCTCGTGCATCCACAGCTTGCCGTCTGGCCCCAACGTGGCCCCTTGCGGATTGCGGTGTCCATGGCTCCAGATTTCGGGCAGCGCCTGGGCCTGCTTCACAAATGGGTTGTCGGCCACGGGCTTGCCATCGGGTGTCACGCGCACGATCTTGCCGAGGTGGTTGTCGAGCTTTTGCGCATCGTCCATGCGGTGGTAGCGCTCGCCCAGCGTGAGCCAGAGGTTGCCATCTGCCGACTGCACGATGCGGCAGCCAAAATGCAGCTGGCTGTTGACCTTGGGCCGCTGGCTGAAGATGACCTGCACGTCTTGCAGGCTGCGCGCGTCGGCCGCCAGCGTGGCGCGGGCCAGGGCGGTGCTGCTGCCTGACTCGCCAGCGCCTGCGGGTTCAGAAAAGCAAAAAAAGATCCGACGGTTGGTGTCAAACCGGAGGTCGGTCACCACATCGAGCAAGCCGCCCTGCCCGCCTGCCGCCACGCGCGGCACGCCTGCGACAGGCTCGCTTACTTTTCCGCTGGCATCCACAACGCGCAGGGTGCCGGGACGCTCAGTGACCAGGAAGTCTCCGCCTGGAAGAAACGCCACCGCCCACGGATGAACGAGCCCCGTGGCCACCGGACGCAGCGAAACCCCGGGCCGGGCGTCTTGCCCTGTGGCAGGCCGGCTGAACCCCGCCAGCCCGACAATAACTGCGCTGGCGGTGATGGCCGTCCATGCTGTCCAAAACGAAGTTGATTGCATACGTGAGCGCCCCTTTGAATTCTGCATGGCCGAACCTTGGCTTTAAGCCGCGGCGAAGCCCTGGTCTGCGTCGGTACAACAAGGCATCGCAACGGCACGTTTGGATGCCAGCCAGCCGTCGCCCCCCATTTTGAGGGCGTCCCCGTCCAAGCGTGATAACCTCCGGCCCCATGTCCAGATGGTTATGCATCTTTTTACTGGCCTGCAGCTTTGCAGTCCAGGCTGCGCCCCAGTCATCCCCGCAAGACGAAGTGGATGCTTTGGTGGCCGACAAGGGTCTGCTCAGCCGTCTCGAAGGCGTGGGCCAGACGGTCGCCAACCGTACGACCAACCTCGTGATCAATGCAATGGGGTTTCTGGGCGTGCCGTACAAGCGTGGGGGCAGCAACGCAGAAACCGGTTTTGACTGCAGTGGCTTTGTGCGGGCCATGTACGAGCAAACCATCGGTCTTTTGCTCCCGCGCCGTGCTGATGAGCAGGCGGCCGTCACCGAGGTGATTGACCGCAAGGACCTGCAGCCGGGCGATCTGGTGTTCTTCAACACCATGCGGCGCAACTTCAGCCACGTTGGCATCTATGTTGGCGACGGCAAGTTCATCCATTCACCCCGCAGCGGCGCACAAATTCGGGTGGAGGACATGGCCATCTCCTATTGGGACAAGCGCTTTAATGGCGCGAGGCGCGTTGCGCCTGAATCCGAAGCCCCCACCAAGTAGCCACGCCCGCCTGTCTGTCCTGGCCGCTCTCCGGGCGGCTTTTTTTGGGTAGCCAACCACTTTCGAATCAAGCGGTTTTCGCCGTGGCTGGGTCATTCCGATTGGCCCTGTGATGTGCCTGGGGCGACTCGCTCTGCACCTGCGCGGCATCGCGCTTTGCTAAGCTGCAACATGGCCGCGGGTGCTGGGTGACGATGCGTGCGAAATCCCCCACAATCCCCCGCTCAACGCCACGGAGAGAGACCCCGTGCAAAGCCCCCCTGCCCACCACCCAACCTCGCCGATTGCCCTGCTGGCCATTGCTTTGTGCGGCCTCACCATTGCGTTGCACGCACACGCCGAGGCCCCCATGCACACCGACGACGCCGGTACGCTGAGCCGCGGCGCCATGAAGCTCGAAGGTGTGGTCAGCCGCGATGACACAACGCGGGGTGCCGACCTGATCTTTGGCGCAGGGATCGCGCCTTATCTGGAGGGCACTCTGCAACTAGGACGCGCCAGAGACTCCGCCCAGACGCCATCGACCCAGCTCTCGGTGCAGGGTTTGAGCCTGAAGTGGGTGCCCCTGCAAGCCGAACAAGGCTGGTCGGCGGGCGCGCGGCTGGACCTTGGCCGCACGCGCGTGCATGAGAAGGCCACCGCCGAGCGCTTCACACAGCACGAGTACGCCGTCACCGCATTGGCCACAAACCGCTTTGCCAACGGACAGGTGCTGCACCTCAATGCAGGCCACAAAACCGCCAAGGTGCAAGGTGTTCGCCAACGGGCGGCCACCTGGGCAGTGGGCTATGAGATTCCGCTTCACGAGCAGTGGCAGCTGACCTCCGAGGTCTATGGCGAGCAGCGGTCGCGCCCGGACAAGGCCTTGGGCGTGCGCTATGCAATCGCCGAGGGCATCAAAGCCTCAGCCGCGGTCGGCCGGGGGAACGGCCGGACATTCGGCCAAGTGGGCTTTGCCTGGGAGTTCTAGGGAAGCTCTGCATAACCCTCGCGAGGATGCGCCGGTGCGGATCGGGATAGGCCACAAGGCGCTTTTTGCAGCCAATAGCCTGGCTATTGGCAAGAAAAGCAACACCGTGGACTGCACGAGCCCGGGCCCGCGCAGACCGCAGGGAGTTATGCAGAGGTTCCCTAGGGCCAGCACAGGCTGTCGGCCAACGCTGCGGTCATATTGCCGCCGACCGGGGTACCCACCAGCGCGCCACCTCGGCGACCGCATGGGCCGGGTCTTTTTGATGCCCCGCCCCAGTCAAACGCGAGCAACAACAGCCAGCAAGAGCACCGGTGCGGTGTTCCACAACCCGGCGGCGCTCATCACCACCGTGTTGACGATGGTCAGTCGGCAGATTCCACCGAGAAATAGTAGGACAGCCGCTGTTGGGGATTGATCCAATCGAGCACGTCCGGCGGCAGCGTAGACGCACGGATCGCCTCAGCAATTTTCAGGTCGGGTTCGGTATGCAGTTCGACGGTAGGAGCTTCATCCTTGGGCACATCAGGCGAATAGACAAGCACGCGGGGCCGCAGGCTATCGGGCCCCGGCGCCACCACAAGCCCGAGGGATCCGTCGGTGAGTAGCACCAACGTACCGGGCGGATACACCCCGAGCAGCTTGATCAAGGAACTCAGCAGTGCCGGGTCAAACCGGGAAGATTCCAGGCTAAACATGCGCGCTAGCGCCTCTGCCGGCATCAATGGCTCTTGATCGCTCGCATCGGGCGTACACAGGTTGTCGTAGCGGTTGGCGAGCGCAAGGATCGCGGCCGCGCGGCCCATTGTCCGGATGCCCCTGGGCCAGCCTGAACCGTCCGCAGCCTCATGGTGGTCTGCAATTGCCGCAAGTGCATCTTTGCTGAAGGCCCCAGAATCGGTGGCCAGTTGCACGCTGAACATGACGTGCTGGCGCACGTGCGCCTCCTCGTGCTTTTTGCGCTTGCTGGTCTTGAAA
>JBKCTS010000120.1:0-12778 GCA_046318695.1 Acidovorax sp. | reverse complement strand
AAGCCCTTGAGCCAGGCTTCGGCCTTTTGTTCCCCGATGTGCTCGGTGACGGCGCCAAACAGGCTCAGGTTGTAGGGGTGCGAGCCCGAGCGGATGCAGACCTTGCCCTTGTTCTTGGGATCGCCAAGTTCTTCGTAGGTGTCGACATCGGCCTTTTGTACTTTGAGCTTGTTGTAGACGATCAGGCGGGCGCGGGTTGAGAGGCCGAACCAGGCGATCCCACCGCCCGACCCTGGCGCGCTGCGTAGCTGTGGCGGAATGGCTTCACTGAGTATTTTGGATTGAATGGGCTGGAACAGTCCGTCGACTTCGCCTTTGTGCAGGCGCGCGGCGTCGACGATCAGGATCACGTCGGCTGGCGAGGCACTGCCTTCCGCCTTGAGTCGGGCGAGGATGCCAGCGTCGTCGGCATCCACCCGGTTGATTTTGATGCCGGTGGCTTTGGTAAAACCGGCGTAGAGGGCTTCATCCGTGGCGTAGTGGCGTGCCGAGTACAGGTTGACGACCTGATCTTGGGCTAAGACGGTGGCCGCAGAGGCAGCGAGGGTGCAGGCAGTTAGCAGTGACTTGACGGGGTTCAACATGGAAACGGCTTTCAGTGAGATTGCCTGAATGATAAAGCAAACGCGAATTATTCGCAATACGATTATCGGCAAAACTCACGCGCCGTTCGATGTTGCGGCACTTCCTGATCGATAGGGGAAACCTGCTGCATGGGAACCATGGCCCCGTGCCACCGGGCGGGGCTTGGGTGCATCGCCGCTTTTCAGCCAAAAAAAAGCCCGGCGAGGGCCAGGCTTTAAAGGGATCCTTGAAACTTGGGTTTCTCGAGGATCCAAGGAGATAACCGGAAGTGCGCTCCGGCGCACCGACAGGGCCAGGTTGAGGATCCCCCCACTGCGGACTGGAGAGCGTCTCTCAGACCGCGGCCCAGCGCGGTGCACAACCGATTAGCGCTTGCGGGGAGCGGCAGTCTTGGCTGCGTTGGCTGCGGTGTTTGCCACGGCGTTGAAGTTGGCTTCTGCCACGTCGGATGCTTGCTTCACGGCCTTTTGAACGGATTCGAAGGCGTTGTTGGCGGCCGCGACGGAGCTTTTCATCACTGCCACGAGAGTGTCCGAGCCAGTGCCAACAGGAGCATTTTTGGCTGCGCTGTCCACCAGGTTGGTGAATACGCGCTGAGCATCCGTTGCTTGGGACTCGAAGGCCTTGCCGAACTCGGCGCCCGTACCCGACGCGATGTCATACAGGTGGCGGCTGTATGCAGCAGTCTTCTCGGCCAGAGGCTGGAAGAGACCAGCTTGCAGTGCCAGCAGTTCTTGAGCGTCTTTCACGCTCAGAACTGCCTGGGTGTGGGTAGCAGCTTCTGACAGCGCAGTGCGCGATGCGGTCACGTTCAGTTCAACCAGCTTTTCAACGCCTTCGAAGGCCTTGGAGGTCAGGCCGAAGAGGGTTTCAATGCTGGCTTTGTGCGAGGCCAGAACTTGTTCAGTGGTCAGCGTCATGGGATAGCTCCAAGGTTTTGGGCCATGTGGCCCGGGGTGGTTATAGACAGCTGCCCTTGCCTAGACTTGAGTCATGTTGCATTGCAGCATTTGGCGGATTCTACGGGTATGCGGGCGCAATGCAACTGTTTTTTGTTGCGGCGCAACAAATTAGAGCGTACGCCCCAGAGAAATCACCTGCGGCAGAATTTGGAGGATATGCACGCTTATTACGCCGACCAGTTCGTGCTGTCACTTCCACCGGGGCACCGTTTCCCCATGTCCAAGTACCGGATGTTGCGCGACCGCCTGGACGCGCAACTGCGCGGCCTCAGCTTGCAGGTAGCGCCGCCCGCGTCCGATGAGGAGCTGGCCCGGGTGCACAGCCAGGCGTACATCGACGACATAGAGCATGGCACCTTGCCCCCTGCCGCTCAGCGCGAAATCGGGTTTCCGTGGTCTCCTGCCATGGCAGAGCGCGCGCGGCGATCGGTGGGCGCCACCGTGCATGCCAGCCGCGCCGCCCTGCGCGACGGGGTTGCGGGGAACCTGGCTGGGGGCACGCACCACGCGTACGCTCACAAGGGCGGAGGCTTTTGCGTGTTCAACGATGTGGCCGTGGCCACTCGGCTCATGCAGGCCGCGCACGCCCGCCGAGGTGTTGCCGCGCAGTTGCTGCAGGTCGCAGTGATTGACCTGGACGTTCACCAGGGCAACGGCACGGCGCATATTTTTTGTGATGACGCCTCGGTGTTCACGCTGTCGCTCCACGGTGCCCGCAACTTTCCATTCCGCAAGGAGCCAAGCGATCTGGATGTGGAGCTGCCGGACGGTTGCGGCGATGACGAATACCTGCTCGCGTTGGAGCAGGCGCTGGGAGTGCTGGAGCAGCGCTTTGCTCCGCAGTTGGTGTTCTACCTGGCCGGTGCCGATCCGCATGAGGGCGATCGCCTTGGTCGCCTGGCCCTGTCACACGATGGTCTGGAGGCCCGTGACCGGCGGGTGTTCGACTGGGCATGGCACCGGCGCGTGCCGCTGGTGCTGACCATGGCAGGCGGGTATGGCCGTGACATCGAAGACACGCTGCGCGCCCAGATGACGACTTGGCAGGTGGCCATGCAGTACTTCCAGCGCTGGCAGAATCTGCGGCCTTGACCGCTGCCAGCACTCCATCGCCGAATGTTGCGGCAGCGCGCCGCTTGCCCCAGCCGCGCGATGCCTATGCGGTGTTTCGCCCCATCACCATGCGCTGGGCTGACAACGATGTGTGTGGGCACGTCAACAACGTGGTGTACTACAGTTGGTCTGATACGGCAGTCAATGCCTACCTGATCGATGCGGGCGTGCTCGACACACATGGCGGAGAGACCATTGGGTAGGGCCTGCTCACACCATTTTTGCCATCTGACAAAAATGGTGTGAACTGGCCCTAGTCATCGAAACCCAGTGCAACTATTTTGCACCGCTTGCATTCCCGCAAACGGTGGAGGCAGGCATCCGCGTAGGGCGGTTGGGTAGCACCAGCGTGCGTTATGAGGTGGGGCTTTTTGCCCAAGGCGAACGCATGTCTTCGGCGGCTGGCCAGTTAGTTCATGTGTGCGTGGAGCGTGCTACCCGCCGCCCGGTTGCGGTGCCTGCCAAGCTGCGCCGGGTGCTGCAGACGCTGTTGGGGCCCTGACCGCCCGTGCTGCCCTTCGCCTGGATCGTGGCCCGACTGTGGCGTCGATCAGACGTGTGCACAAGCCCTCGCTTGCGTGAGCGCAAGCTGCCTTGAAGCTGGGTTGTCATTGGGATATCGACCTGCATCAGACCTTGTCCAGCCCCGCAGCTCGTCGGGATTGCCGAGTTTTTTCCGCGTTGGCTGGGGTGGCGGAGGGCGCGTCGGGGGCGGGGCTCGTCTACACTTTGCCGCTTCCCCGATCGGTCTGCGCAAAGCCATCCTGTATCGCCCATGATCATCACCCGCCTGCTCGACGCCGATCAGTGCCAGTGCACCACGATGTGGCGGGCGCGGGCCCTATTTTCGGTCGCTCAGGTTTCGTGCTGGTTCACGTGCCGCAACCGTGGGGAGCACCCGTTTGCACGAGTCGGCGACGTACCGTACGCAATGAAGCATGGAGCGATCGGCAGGTCTTTGAAGTTGCTGCGGCGCCCTGCAATGGACCGTGCGGGCCCCGTGACCGTCAGCAAGAATTGACTGGCTTTTAGGAGAAAAAAACGATGAGAAAGCTGTTCGGACATGCCCTGGGAGGGCTGATGGCGCTGATGCTTCCGGGCCTCGCCATGGCAGCGGATATTGACGGCAGTGCGCTGTCGGTGCTTTGGGGTGTGCCTTTCGCGGGCATTTTGCTGTCGATTGCGCTCATGCCGTTGCTGACACCCATCTTCTGGCACCATCACTTCGGCAAGGTGGCGGCAGCCTGGGCGCTGGCATTTCTGGTGCCTTTTGCCATCACGTTTGGTCCCGGTGCGGCGGGCGAGAGCCTCGTGCATGCGCTGGTGGCTGAGTACATTCCGTTCGTGATCCTGCTGACCGCGCTGTTCACGGTAGCGGGTGGAATTTTCATTCGCGGCAACCTGCATGGCAGCCCGGGCCTCAACACGGGCATTCTTGCCATTGGTGCGGTGCTGGCCAGTTTCATGGGGACGACCGGGGCATCGATGCTGCTGATCCGTCCGCTGATCCGTGCCAACGACAATCGCACGCACGTGGCGCATGTGGTGGTGTTCTTCATCTTCATCGTCAGCAATGCCGGGGGCTCGCTCACCCCGCTGGGCGATCCGCCGCTGTTCCTGGGGTTTTTGAAAGGCGTGGATTTCTTCTGGACGGTGCGGCACTTGTTCCCGGAGACCCTGTTCCTGGTCGGCTCGCTGCTCGTTATTTTCTACATCCTGGACTCGTGGTATTTCCGCCGCAGCGGCGAGATCCTGCGCACGGACCCAACGCCCGACAGCCGTGCGATCGGATTCGACGGCAAGGTCAATTTCGTGCTTTTGGCGGCCGTGGTGGTGCTTGTCCTGCTCAGTGGCATTTGGAAGCCCGGTGTGGAGTTCAACATCGCGGGCACCGATGTCGGCTTGCCTGGCATCGTGCGCGATGTGGGGCTCATCATCGTGACCTTTTTGTCGTTGTGGCTCACGCCCAAAAAAGTCCATGAAGACAATCAGTTCAGCTGGGGGCCCATGCAGGAAGTGGCCAAGCTGTTTGCGGGGATTTTCCTGACCATCATCCCGGTGATTGCGATGCTCAAGGCAGGCATCAACGGACCGTTTGGTGCTGTGGTGTCGGCCGTCACGCGCGCCGATGGCTCGCCCGACCCCCTCATGTATTTCTGGGCTACGGGTTTACTCAGCTCGTTCCTGGACAACGCGCCCACGTATCTGGTGTTCTTCAACACCGCCGGAGGCGATCCAGCGGTGCTGATGACTACACTCGCTCCCACGCTTGCAGCGATCTCGGCGGGCGCGGTGTTCATGGGCGCCAATTCCTACATTGGCAATGCGCCCAACTTGATGGTCAAGGCCATCGCGGAAGACCGGGGTGTGAAGATGCCCAGCTTCTTTGGCTATATGGCGTGGTCGTGCGGGATTCTCGTGCCACTCTTTGTGGTGATGAGCTTCATCTGGTTCAGGTCTTGACCGCCGACACAAGGGGCTTTGGCACTTGCCCGTTGTCTCATGCTGCGGGCAGCATGGTGGGGATGCCGTCGTGGCGGTGGCCCGGGCGATGCTTGGCGTCTGCTCGGGCGGCATGACCGTGTCTTCAATGGGGTCGTACAAAAACAATCTGGAGACAAAGCATGGGCAGCAAACCCCGCATCCTGGTCGCGCGTGCCATCTTCCCTGACATTGTTGAGCGCCTTCGCACGCATTTTGAGGTGGAGGACAACCCTGGCGACGTGATCTGGACAGCCGACGAGCTGTCTGCGCGCCTGGCTGACAAGGACGGTGCCTTCACCACGGGCAGCCAGCGCATTGACGCCGCGGTGCTGACAATGGCGCCGCGCCTGCGCATCGTGGCCAATATGGCGGTTGGCTACAACAACTTTGATGTGGACGCCATGACGGCCGCCGGCGTGCAGGGCACCAACACCCCTGATGTGCTGACCGAGACCACCGCTGATTTCGGTTTTGCGCTGCTGATGGCCACTGCCCGCCGCATGGCTGAAAGCGAGCGTTACTTGCGTGCCGGTCTGTGGACCAAGTGGAGCTATGACATGTTTGCCGGTGCCGACATTCACGGCAGCACGCTGGGCATCATTGGAATGGGGCGCATCGGACAGGGCATGGCCCGGCGCGGCGCTCACGGCTTTGGCATGAGGGTGATCTACCACAACCGCTCGCGCCTTTCTGCCGATCTGGAGGCCGAGTGCAAGGCCCGTTACGTCGGCAAGGAAGAGTTGCTACGCACCGCAGACCATGTGGTGCTGGTGCTGCCCTACGCCCCGGCCGCGCACCACACTATCGGCGCGGCCGAGCTGGCCCTGATGAAGTCCACGGCCACACTGGTCAACGTTGCGCGGGGAGGCATCGTCGATGACGCAGCGCTGGCGGCAGCGCTGCGCGAGCGGCGCATTGCAGCCGCGGGCCTGGATGTGTTTGAGGGCGAGCCCAACGTTCACCCCGATCTGCTGACCGTGCCGAACGTGGTGCTCACCCCCCACATCGCCAGCGCCACGGTGCCCACGCGACGCGCCATGGCCAACCTGGCGGCCGACAACCTGATAGCCTTCTTCGACGGCCGCGGCCCGCTCACGCCGGTGAACAGGCCTGTCTCCAAGCAGGGGCGAGGTTGATCCTGAATTTTTGGTTTTTTAGGCCACCCGCGCACGATGGTATTGCCCCGATAGCTATTTAATTTGTAGCACTCTGTTTTGACGACCGATACTTTTGTCCTGCTGGCCGCGCTGACCCTGGTGCTGCTGCTTTTGCTGGTGCTGCTGCTGCGGCGCCCCCGCGTCGATCTGACGCCCGAGTGGCAGGCGCGCCTGCAGGCGCTGGAGCACACCGCACAGTCCACGCAGATTGCAGTGGCCAAGAATGACGGCGCTCTGGATGGCATGGGCCAGCAACTGAGCGGTTTCACGCAGACCACACAAACCACGCTGGAGGGCCTGCGCCATGCCGTGGACGAGCGCCTGGCGCAAGCGGTGGCCGAATCCCGCAATGGCCGTGCCGAACTGCTGGCCGCGTTTGGCGTGTTTGAAGGGCGACTGGAGCAGCGCCTGGCTGGCTTGGATGCTGCGCTGATGCAGCGGCAAGCGGCGCAGGAAGCGGCCCTGGCCCAGCGCTTTGAGGCCCTGCAGGCTGCCACGCGCGGCACCCTGGACTCCCTCAAGGGCGACATCCAGTCGCAGCTTGGTGTCATGTCCACCGCGCTCAAAGATCAGCTCCAGGCCAATGGTTTTCAGATCCGCAATCAGTTCTCGGTGCTGCAGGATGCAGTCTCGCAGCAGCTCGCGGGCCTGGTGCAGGGCAGCCAGCAGAACGCGGAGCAATTGCGCAATGCGCTCAACGAGCGGCTGGCCGCCATCCAGGCCGACAACGCCACCAAGCTCGAAGAAATGCGCCGCACGGTGGACGAGAAGCTCCATGCCACGCTGGAGCAGCGCCTGGGCGAATCCTTCAAGCAGGTGAGCGACCGGCTGGAGCAGGTGCACAAGGGCCTGGGCGAGATGCAGACACTGGCGGGCAGCGTGGGGGACCTCAAGCGCGTCATGACCAACGTGAAGTCGCGGGGCACCTGGGGCGAAATGCAGCTGGGTGCCATCATCGACAACGTGCTCACGTCCGACCAGTTTGCACGCAACGTCAAGACCGTGCCGGGCAGCGACGAGCTGGTTGAATTTGCCATTCGCCTGCCGGGCAAGAGCGACGAGTACCCGGTGTGGCTGCCCATCGACTCCAAGTACCCGGTGGAGCAATACCAGCGCCTCATGGATGCGCACGATGCCGCCGACAAGGCGGCCATCCTGTCGGCAGGCAACGCGTTCGAGACCTCCATCAAGCTCGAAGCCAAGAAGATCTTTGCCAAGTACGTCTCACCACCACACACCACCGACTTTGCCGTGTTGTACCTGCCCACCGAGGGTTTGTTTGCCGAGGTGATGCGCCGCCCCGGTCTGGTCGAGGCCGTGCAAAACGACTGCCGCGTGATGATCACCGGCCCTGCCAACCTGGCGGCCATGCTCAACAGCCTGCAGATGGGTTTCAAGACGCTGGCGATCGAAAAGCGTTCCCATGAGGTGTGGAGCCTGCTGGGCACGGTCAAGACCGAGTTTGCCAAGTTTGGCGATGTGGTCGAGGCGACCAAGAAATCCATCGATGCCGCCGCCAAGAAATTTGACGAGGTGGGCGTGCGCACCCGCGCGATCCAGCGAACGCTGCGCGATGTGCAGGATCTGCCTGCGTCGGGCGTCGCCCTGCCGGGGCCTGACCATGCGCAGGGGCTTGCCGGTTTGGGCGTGGAGAACGAGCGTCCGTGAAAGCTGCGCTGGTCCGTCTGATTAGCGCCCAGATCTGCGTGCATTCGTGCATGGCGGGCATGCGCCTGGCTGCGCCATTGCTGGCGCTGCGCGAGGGCTACAGCGCGGCCGCAGTGGGGTTCCTGGTAGCGTTGTTCGCCATCACCCAGGTGTTTTGTGCACTGCCGGTGGGGCGCTATGCGGATCGGCAAGGACTGAAGCCGCCGGTGGCCTATGCGGTGGCCGTCGCGTGTGTCGGCGCAGGCCTGGCGGTGGTGTTCCCCACCTTTTGGGCACTGTGCGTCACCGCGTTGCTGACCGGCGGTGCTGCGGGCGCTGTCACGATTGCCGTGCAGCGGCATGCGGGCCGTGCGGCGCATGATCCGACCGCACTGAAGCGGGTGTTCAGCTGGCTTTCGATCGCGCCCGCCGTTTCCAACTTCATCGGGCCTTTCTCAGCGGGGCTTGCCATCGATCTGGCTGGCAGCACGCCGGACAGTCTTGAAGGCTATCGGGCAGCTTTCGCGTTGCTGGCTCTGTTGCCCTTGATCAGCTTGTGGTGCGTGCAGGGCCTGCAGGAGCTGCCGCGCACGGCAGCCGTTGCGTCCAAGGATGGAAAGCCCCCACGGGCCTGGAACATGCTGGGGATCGCGCCGTTTCGGCGCCTGCTCATCGTCAACTGGCTGATCTCCTCATGCTGGGATATCCACGCCTTTGCGGTGCCATTGCTCGGGCATGAGCGCGGGTTGTCGGCATCGGTGATTGGCACCATCTTCGGATCTTTTGCCGTTGCAGTGACCGTGATCCGGCTGGTGATGCCCTTCGTGGCCCGCCATCTGAGCGAACGGGTGGTGATGGCGGTCTCCATGCTGATCACCACGGTGATTTTTGCCGTGTATCCACTGCTGCACAGTGCGCTTGCGATGGGGCTGTGCTCGGTCCTGCTTGGCCTGGCACTGGGTACGGGTCAGCCCATGGTGATGAGCCTGCTGCACCAGGTCACGCCCGCCCACCGGCAAGGCGAGGCGCTGGGCCTGCGCCTCATGGCCATCAACGCATCAAGCGTGATGATGCCCCTGATATTCGGCTCCGCCGGTGCCATCGTTGGCGTGAGCGTCCTTTTCTGGGCGGTGGGTGCTGTGAGCGTGCTGGGTGCGCGGCTTGCCAGGCGTATCTAGCCCGCAATGCGTCTCAACAAGACGCTGAAATCGCCGCCCTGCGCCGTTGCGCATCCTCGCGATGGCGTCATCTTGATCGGTTCAACGAGCTTCTCACTCGGCACCTTGGCGTTTGGCCGAGGCGGGACCGCCGCCCTGGCGAGGCACCCCCCCCCGCAATGCCTACAGCTGGTAGAACGACCGGATGACCTCCCAGGCTTCGTGCGGATCGTCGGTCAGGTGAAAGAGCTTGAGGTCATGCTCGGAGATCGTGCCTTCTTCCACCAGCATCTCAAAGTTGATCAGCCGCCTCCAGTAGTCGGTGCCGAACAGCACGATGGGCACGGGCTTGGCCTTTTTGGTCTGCACGAGTGTGAGCACTTCAAACAGCTCGTCCAGCGTGCCAAAGCCCCCAGGGAAAGCCGCCAGCGCCTTGGCGCGCATCATGAAGTGCATTTTGCGCAGCGCAAAGTAGTGGAACTTGAAGCTGAGCGTGGGTGAGATAAAGCGGTTGCCGCTTTGCTCGTGTGGCAGGGCGATGTTCAGGCCCACGTTCAGCGCACCTACGTCATGTGCGCCGCGGTTTGCCGCTTCCATGATGCCGGGGCCGCCGCCGGTGCAGATATAGACCCGGTCGGCTGGTGCCTGGCGCTGGCTGTGCTCGGCCACCACGCGGGCGAACTGGCGCGCCAACACGTAGTAGTGCGCGTTGCGCACGGCCAAGCGGGCGCGTTTGAGGAGCACTTCGTCGCCGCTGGCTTCTGCCTCGCTGAGCTGTACGGCGGCTTCGTCAGGAGCCACAAAGCGGGCGCTGCCATAAACCACCACGGTGTTTTGTATTCCCTGCGCAGCCTGGCCCAGCTCGGGTTTGAGTAGTTCGAGCTGGAAGCGTATTCCGCGCGTCTCGCGGCGCAGCAGGAATTCGGGGTCCGCAAACGCCAGGCGGTGGGCGTCCTCGTGCAGAGGGTTGCCCT
Source organism: Acidovorax sp. (assembly GCA_046318695.1). Taxonomy (GTDB): domain Bacteria; phylum Pseudomonadota; class Gammaproteobacteria; order Burkholderiales; family Burkholderiaceae_C; genus Acidovorax. The sequence goes on along the minus strand of JBKCTS010000120.1, from coordinate 2,699 downwards.
CGGCCGCGTGGTTTTGGAGTTCGGCCCAGGCGTCGGCCAGGCGGCTGTCGTTGAGTTGGGTATTGGATTCCATGAGAGCCGGTAAACAGGTCGGGAAAAGGTGGCAAAAAATGGGTGGTTATGGAAGTGGCTGCGGCTTGGCCTCAGCCGCCAGGCAGTGCTGGCACGCACGCTGCCGCAGGGCTCACGATGATCGTCCGCATTGCCGAATCAGGCACGCAGCGCCGCCAGCCACGAAACCGAGTAAATGCCCAGCACCGTGAGCGCGAGCGATCCGACCAGGTGCAGCGCGGCAGTCCCGAGTCCGAGCGCATATCGCTGGGTCAGCAGCATCTGCGAGACCTCAGCGGAAAAGCTAGAGAAGGTGGTGAGCCCGCCCAAAAAACCGGTCACCAGTGCCAAGCGCCACACAGGATCGAGCTGAGGCAGGGCCTGGAACGTCGCAATGGCCACACCCACGAGGTAGCCGCCGATGAGGTTCGAAGCCAGCGTACCCCATGGCACGATGCCACCGGTATTGAGCCACAGGCCAAGGCGCCAGCGCACAAGCGCTCCGGTGGATGCACCGATGCAGATGGCAAGAACGTTCAGCATGGCGCGATTGTCGCCCAGAAAAAACCCCTGCCCGTGTCGGGATGACCGGGAGCGGCCCGGCGTTTGGCAACGAGCACTCAGCCTAAAAACGGCAGTTGACCGCTTGTAATCCCGGCGCACACCGTATGGACTCGAGCCTTGGGTTGTTTTTGCAGCCTCACCTTCGGGGTGACAGCGCTATGCACTTGCCAGCGCCGTTTTTTCGGCTCAGCCATCGGCTGCGCTGTCCAGGTCACGATCCCAGCGCAATGGCTCCAGTGGACGCTGCATGCGCGTTGCCGTGTGGCAGGGCTGCAATCAGATCGCCGCGCAGCACCGGGCCCAGCGGTGTGGGCTGGCGCGGCAGGCCTTGGGGGAGGCTGGGGCGGATTTTGAGTAAAAAATGAGCCGATTACGCGCGTTGGGTAAGCGCTTTTAGCTATCAAATCAGGAGCCTTTGGACTTTGCGTCCATGCGCGGCTGGCTCAGGCTGGGCGGTACCGCCTGGCCCGCCAGCCTTGCGCGGAACAGCCCGGCGCGCATTAGAAAGATCGACATCACAGGAACCGTGATGGCCACGAAGACCGCAATCAGCAGGGCATGCAGGGCAAGGCTCTGGTCGGCCACCGAAAAGTACAGCACCGTGGCAAGCACGATAAGCCAACAGCCCAGCGTGGCGATGACCGAAGGCGCGTGCACGCGCTCGAAAAAGCTTTGCAGCCGTAAAAGCCCGATGGCACCCAGCAGCGCAAGGCACGCCCCGCCCAGCACCAGCGCGGCGACGATGATCTCCAGCCACAGCGGCAGTGCGGCGGGCCCGGTCATTCGATGACCTCGCCACGCAGCAGGAACTTGGCCATCGCCATGGAGCCGACAAAGCTGAAAAGAGCGAGCAGCAGGGCTGCCTCAAAATAATTTTTGCTACCGTAGAGCAGCCCCAGCACCAGCATGGCGAGCATGCCGCACAGGTACATGCAGTCCAGCGCCAGCACGCGATCCTGCGCCGTGGGGCCGCGCAGGATGCGCACCAGCGCGCAGCCCATGGCGATGGCCAAAAGAAGCAGGGCGGCGGGCAGGGCCCAGTCAAGGATGGGGGTCATGGTTTGGAGCTTTGGCTCAGGTATCAGCGGCCGCAGCCGATTCAAAAATTTCCATCAGCGGCGCTTCGTACCGGCGCTTGATGTCGGCTGCAGCGGCCTCGGGGTCGTCGACTTCCAGCATATGCAGCAAGAGCATGCTGCGGTCCAGCGACAGTTCGGCCCAGGCTGTTCCGGGGGTGATACACACGATCAAGGCCAGCACGGCCAGCGCGTTGGGGTCGCGCATGTCCAGTGGGATATATACGAAGCCGGGTGGATGCCGACGGCGGCCGGGCATGAGCAGCAGGCGCGCCACCGCCCAATTGGATTGCGCGGAGTCGGCCATCACAGTCAGCGTCAGGCGCAATGCAGTGCCCGGTTTGCGGATGCGCACCGGCAGCGGCCTCAGCCCGGCGGTGACCAGGGGTATGGCCAGTGCGAGCACGCTGCCCAGCACCATGTGACCGGCGCTGAGGCTGCGGTTGAGCAGCAGCCACAGGCCCAGTAGCGCCAGCGAAAGCAGAGGGTCGGGCACCAGTCGGCCAAGGAGGCTGCGGCGCGAGCGGGCGCTCTTGCGCGGCGCGGTCACGGCGGGCCTCCGGCATCTGTTTTCTCGGGGGGTGCAGCGGGACTGGGCACCGGCAGGGTCGTCATCACCGCCCGCACGTACACCGAAGGCGCATGCAATGCGTCGGCCGTGGCCTGTGCATAGCGCATCACGGCACCCGCATGCCACACCAGCGCGGCGCAAGCGGCAAGCAGCATCGCGATGGGCATACCCTCCAGCACCAGCAGCCGTGGTGACGAACGCCCCTGGGCTGACCAGAAGTGGCGAATGCCCACGCGTGTGAGCCCCAGCAGCGCCATCAGGCCCGAGCCCACCAGCAGTGCGATCAGCGTCCATCCTGCGGCGCTTGCGTGCAGGCCTTGGCTGGCCCCAAGGCCCAGCGGGTTAAGAAGCGCGTGCACCATGGCGAACTTGCCAACAAAGCCCGGCAATGGCGGCAGTCCGGCAATGACCAGGGTGCAGCCCATGAAGGCCAGGCC
>JBKCTS010000119.1:0-10271 GCA_046318695.1 Acidovorax sp. | reverse complement strand
TGCCGCCCGCTTGAAGACGTCCGGCGCTTGGCGCAGGCGATTGCGGGTGGGGACCTGTCCCAGAGCGTTGCTGTCGAAGGCAGTGACGAGGTGGCCGACATGCAGCGCGCGCTGAGCGAAATGCAACAGGGCCTGAGCCGGTTGGTATCGCAGGTGCGCGATGCCAGCGGCAACATTGCCACGGCCAGCCAGGAGATTGCCACGGGCAACCAGGACCTTTCGCAGCGCACCGAGCAGACTGCAAGCAACGCACAAGAAGCAGTGTCGTCGCTGACGGAGCTGACCTCCACGGTGCAGAACATGGCATCATCATCGCAGACGGCCAACCAGCTGGCCGCCTCGGCATCGACAACGGCCAAGCGTGGCGGCACGGTGGTGCAGCAGGCGGTGGCCAGCATGCAGGACATCTCGGCATCCAGCCGCAAGATCAGCGACATCATCGGGCTGATCGATTCCATCGCGTTCCAGACCAATATCCTGGCGCTTAATGCCGCCGTAGAGGCTGCCCGTGCCGGTGAGCAGGGGCGCGGTTTCGCGGTGGTGGCCAGCGAGGTGCGCAGCCTGGCCCAGCGCTCGGCCGCTGCGGCCAGCGACATCAAGGGCTTGATCAACAACAGCGTGGCAGCCGTGGAAGGTGGTGTGCGCCATGTGGAAGACGCCGGCAAGGCCATGACCGAAATTGTCTCGAGCGTGCAGCGCGTGGGGGACATCATTGGCGAGATTTCTGCGGCGGCTTCCGAGCAGTCGGCTGGCATTGGCCAGGTCAACCACTCGGTCGGCGAGATCGACCGCATGACGCAGCAAAATGCGGCCCTGGTGGAAGAGTCGGCCGCCGCGGCGGAATCCCTGCGCGAGCAGGCGGCGCTGCTGGCGCAGGTGGTCCAGCAGTTCCACTTGCCGGATTCGCCCGGTAGCCGTTTTGACCATGGCAGCAGTGCAGCACAACCGAAGGCAGCAGCGGCCAGGCCTGCGCTGGCTACGGCCCGGCAGGGCACTGCCAGGGCATTGCCGCGGGGCTGATGGCACAGCGGCCCTGACGTCATCAACGTGTTGGGGCCCGGTTTTTTCTTTGACGGCCCCACGTAGCGCCCTCCTGATCTGAAGCCCCGCGCATCCTGCAGCGGGGCTTTTTCTTGGGCCGGGCCTGGGGCGGATTCGCTGCGCCGCGCAGAGTGAATGCGCTGTCACCCCAAAGATGAGGCTGCGAAAACAACGCAAGGACCGAGTCCACGCGGTGTGCGGCAAGATGACAAGCGGTCAACTGCCGTTTTTGGGTTGATTGACCTGCATCACTAGCGGCTGGAGGCCGCGTGTCAAGCTCTGGCCTTCGCTACATGTGCGGGAGCCCACCATGTCACCATCGAGTTTGCGAACCATCCGCGAAGAACACGCTTCGCTGGCAGCCGTTTTCCAGTCGCTGCGCCTCATGCTGGATCGCGGTCCGGGCGATGAGCCGGCCGCTTTCTTTGACGTGATGCGGGCCATGCTGTTCTACATCGACGAAGTGCCCGAGCGCCAGCATCACCCCAAGGAGTCAGAGTGGCTGTTTCCCAAGGTGGCTGAACGTTCAGCCGAGGCGGCACAGATGATCGCCCGCCTGGAACGCGAACACGCGGGCGGCGAAGCGGCCGTGCGCGAGTTGCAGCATTTGTTGGTGGCCTGGGAGCTGATGGGCGAGGTGCGCCGCGAGACCTTTGGCATGGCGCTGGACCGTTACATCGATTTTTACCTGGAGCACATTCGGCTGGAAGAGACCGTGGTGTTGCACGCGGCCCAGAAGCACCTGACGGCTGAGGACTGGAGCGCGCTGGATGCGGCCTTTGCTGGCAACAACCACCTGCTTTCACCGGTGCAGGCGCACGATCCGGTCTATGACCGGCTGTTTACGCGCATCGTGCAGCACGCTCCCAGCCCGATCGGGCTGGGCTGATCGGGGCGCCTTGTCTGGCACCCCAACAGCAGCGCTGGCAAATGCATCCAACTGCCGTTTTTAGCTTTAACGAGATTCTCATTCGGGACGCGCGTCGTTCATGGTCGGGTAGTCCGTGTAGCCCTCGGCGCCCCCACCGTACAGGGTGGCGCGGTTCAGTTCGTTGAGCGGAGCGTTGGCCTTCAGGCGCGCCACCAGGTCGGGGTTGGCAATGAAAGGGCGGCCAAAGGCCACGATATCGGCGCCTGCGGCAATGGCCTTTTCTGCCAGGGCCTTGTCGTAGGCGTTGTTCACCATCCACGCCCCCTGGCCGCCAGCGGCCGCATACGCTGCCTTGAGCGCGGCGTAGTCAAAGGGGCGGCCTTCCACGTCGCGCGGGCCACCGGTGGCACCCTCAATCACATGCACGTAGGCCAGCCCCATGGGGCCAAGCTGGCGCACCACATGCTCGAACAGCGGCTGTGGGGCGGCATCGACCACATCGTTGGATGGCGTGACGGGTGACAGGCGGATGCCGGTGCGCCCACCGCCGATTTCGGCCGTGACGGCGGCCATGACCTCCCCCAGCAGGCGCGCGCGGTTGTCGATGCTGCCGCCGTAGGCGTCGGTGCGCTGGTTGCTGCCGGTCTTGAGGAACTGGTCGATCAGGTAGCCGTTGGCTGCATGCACTTCCACGCCGTCAAAACCGGCCTCGATGGCGGCGCGTGCGGCGCGGCGGTAGTCCTCAACGATGCCGGGGATCTCGGCCAGCTCCAGCGCACGGGGCATGGCCGTTTGGACAAACGTTGGTACGCCGTCCCTGATGAGCACGGTCTTGGTATTGGCTGCAATAGCCGAGGGCGCCACGGGTGCGGCGTGACCAGGTTGCAGGTCGGTGTGCGAGACACGGCCCACATGCCACAGTTGCACCACCATCGTGCCGCCAGCGGCGTGCACGGCCGAGGTGACCTTGCGCCAGCCCGCTATCTGCTCGGGCGCATACAAGCCCGGCACATCGGCATAGCCCTGGCCCTGGTGCGTGATGGCGGTGGCCTCCGAAATGATCAACCCGGCGCTGGCGCGCTGGGTGTAGTAGGTGGCCACCAGGTCGGTGGGCACGGCGTTGGGCGAGCGGTTGCGCGTGAGGGGCGCCATCGCGATGCGGTTGGTGAGCGCTAGGTCACCGGCGCGGTTGGGTTCGAACAAAGAGGTCATGGCGAGCGAATCCTGGAAAGCATGCCGAAAAAAACGGGCGGCTCGCCAGCATAAGGCTGCAGCGCAAAACGTGCAGCGCCGGTGCGTTAGTCGCGGATGGCGATGACGGCCTTCCACGGTCCAGTTACCCTAAAAGCGGCGCTGGCAAGTGCATAGCCCTGTCACCCCCAAGGTGAGGCTGCAAAAACAACCCAAGGCCCGAGTCCACGCGGTGTGCGGCAAGATTGCAAGCGGTCAACTGCCGTTTTTAGGTTGAAACAGGTTCTTACCGGCTGCTGCGTGATACGGACAGCAGACCAAGGGGCCGCCCCCCCCACCGTTCGGGCTGAGCCTGTCGAAGCCTTGCAGGGCGCTCCGACAGGCTCGCTTTTACTTGATTAACCCTTCAGCCTTCATCGCGGCTTGCACTGCGGGCCGTGCACCCACGCGCTCGCGGTAGGCGGCCAGATTGGCCAGGCCCGCAATGTCGAGCTTGACGTACTGCGCCCAGTTGGTGACGGTGAACAGGTAGCCGTCGGCCACGGTGAACTGCTCGCCCATGAGGTACTGCCTGTCGGCCAGTTGGCTGTCCACCCAGGCCAGGCGCTGCAGCAGCTTCTCGCGCACCTGTGGCTTGTAGTCTTCGGGCGTGGCAGGGTTGAACAGGGGCGAAAAGCCCTTGTGCAGCTCGGTGCCGATGAACGACAGCCATTCCTGCAGGCGGTAGCGCTGCAGGCTGCCGTTATGCGGGGCCAGCATCTTTTGCGGCACCTGGTCGGCGATGTACTGGACGATGGCCGGGCCTTCGCGCAGGCGGGTGCCGTCATCGAGCTCCAGCACAGGCACGTAGCCCAGCGGGTTGATGGTGTAGATGTGGGTTGCGTCGTGCTGTTTGTGGCTTTTGGTGCTGGCCAGCACGGGGGTGTAGGCCAGCCCGGCTTCGTGCAGGGCAATGTGGGGCGAGAGCGAGCAGGCGCCGGGGGAGTAGTACAGCTTCATGGTGAAAAAGGTCCTTGGCAAACGTCGAAGCCGCGATGCTATGCGCTATGGCAGATTTTTGCTCGGGACACGCCTGCTTGGGCGGGGTCAGCCAGGATGCTGTCGGCCTGGGTCTGGCGGCTGGGCTCCGTGGGGCGCGCGTTGCTCGGCAGTTAGAAATGACAGCTCGATGGCCGTACCACCCAGACTGGCCTTACCCAGCCGCATGCTCCCCCCCATGGCCTCGATAAGGCGCTTGGCCACCTTCAGGCCCAGCCCGGCCCCCCGCCCGTCGATGGGGGCGGCAAGGCGGGCATCTGTCGATTCCATCCCTGGGCCCGAATCCTCGATCTGTAAGGCCGTCATGCCCGCATGCGGGTAGATGGACAGCGCCACGACCCCGCCTTCCGGCGTGAACCGGATCGCATTGGTCAGCAGATTGGCCAAGACCTGTCGAAGCCAGCGTGGATCTGCCGTGGTCAGCGCGTGCCCATTGCTGGGCGCGCGCTCCAGGCACACCGATACCCCGTAGCGTCGCGCGGGCGTTGAGAAGCGCTCCACCATTTCGTTTGCCAGCGCCACCAGGTCCACGGGTTGGATTTGGAGCGTCCCCTCGATCGAGTCCAGGCGCGCCATGTCCAGCAGGTCGCTCAGCAGTGTGTGCAGGTCCTGCGCCTGCCGCTGGATGACCTCTGCAGAGGCTGCGCTAGCGGCGGTTCTGGACAGCACTTCGGCATGGCCGGAGATCACCGTCAACGGCGTGCGCAGTTCGTGGGCGAGATCGGCCACCAGCGTGCGCTGGCTGTCAATGACCGCATCGCGGTCGGCCAGCGCATCGGAGACGATCATCTGCAGCGCATTGAAGTCCACGAACAGCTCGGCCAGTTCACGCGGTGCCTCCGGTGGCACCGGCACCGGGGTGGTGAAGCGGGCCGTGAGCCTGGCCGTGCGGACGGCCTCCGACAGGCGTTCGAGCGGCGCGGACAGACGGGCTGCGCTGCGCGCCGCGAATCGGTTGCGAAAGCCCCAGAAAAACAAGAAAACCACCATCCCCGTGCCGACGAAGGCGATCGCAAACACGACAGCGCCGATTGACAGCAGGGAATGTTTGGCCAGTTTGAAATCAGGGCTGCTGATGGCAACGTACCGGTCGGCCGTCAGGGGCAACAGCAGGGTTTTCCATCGCTCGTGGCGCATCTCGGCCAGTGGGGGTTCCAGGGGGTCGTTGTGGACGACGCGCACTTGCCCTGGCCCGGGCAGCGCGGCCTGCCAGATCCCCGGTATCGCGCCCACTGGGGTGCCGGTGGTGGGGTCCACACGCTGGCCGTTTTCCAGCCAGCTGACGGCAGTGGACAGAGCGATCTGCCGGCCATCGCTGAGCGTCACCAAGTGGGTGTCGCCGGGTTTGACGGCAGCCACCGGCTGCATCTGCAAACCGAATTGCGCAATCCACAGTGCCAACACTTTGCTTTGCGCCGGGGTCGCGTCGGACAGCATGGTCTGGAGTTGGTCGGCGGGCAGTTCGTCCAATGGGTTCTCTGGCTCCCAGACCAGGGCCGCGTACTGCGCAAGCAGCCCCGCCGCCGCAAGCACGGCCACTGTAAGCGCCATGGGCGCTGCAGTGATCAACTGGGACTTGAGCACTTCATCCCGGAAGCTGGCGCGCTTGGGCGCGCCGGTTTCCCGGTCGTGCGCGCGTTGGGGCCACCGCCAGCGCATCACCGGTCTGCTTCCCGGTTGAGGCGGTAGCCCAGCCCGCGTACTGCCTCAATGGCTCGGGAGATCCGCGATGCGCGGCCCAGCCGGTCGCGCAAGCGCAGTACGCACGCGTCCACGGCGCGGTCCTCGCCGTTGTAGTCGCGGCCCCAAACCTGCTCCAGCAGCCACTCCCGGGTCAGCACGCGGCCCATGCTGAGCATCAACAGCCGCAGCAGGGCAAATTCGCGCTGTGACAGCACACAGGGCTGCCCGTCCACCTTGACCGACAGGCTGGTTTCGTCGAGTTCGCAGCCCAGCGCGCGCAAGGCGGCGGGTGCGGCCGCCGGTGCGGACTGCTGGCCCGCAACCCCTTTGTGCCTGCGCAGCAGGGCAGCCACGCGCGCCCCCAGCTCACGCAGGCTGAAGGGTTTGACCACGTAGTCGTCGGCCCCCAGTTCCAGGCCGGCGACCCGGTCGGCTTCGGCATCTCGCGCGCTGAGCATCAAAATGGGTGCGTCAAAGCCACCCGTTCGCAGCCGGCGCAGAACTTCGATGCCATTGAGGCACGGAAGCATGATGTCCAGAATGACGAGGTCGGGCTTTTCCGCCTGCACCAGCATCAGGCCGCTTTCGCCGTCGCTTGCAGTGTGAACGTCGTAGGCGAGGGACTGCAACTCCGACTGGATCAACGCAGACAGGTCGGCGGCATCTTCAACGATCACGATTTTGGGCATGGCGGTGGTGTCCTGGGTGCCGGTTGACGGTGTGTTAGCACGGGCCAAGCAGGGTGAACAGGCCCTGGTCTGCGCTGGCGCGGCCTTGCGAGGGTGATGAAAGCATGCTGGCAATCATGCAGGCTGCTCCCGCAAAAAATCCATGGCGCGACAAAGAGCATTCCAGATCGCAACAAGACCGAAACACAACCGTGGCTGATCTGTGACACACCGTTGGCAACATCGTGCTCCTTTGTATCCCAAGGAGCCTGAATGTCCCAGTTGATCCCCAGGACGCGACCACGCATCGGCATGGCCGCGCTGGTCCTCACGTCGGTTTGTTTGCTTGCCGCTTGTGGTGGCGGCGATGTTGCGCAGGCCCTGAAGCCCGGCCACTTGATTCTGAGCCAGGACCGCAGCACGTCCCCGAGGCTGCCGGTGGGCACGAGGACGCGGTTTGTGCACTACAGCATGGAGTCGGTGGACGCAAGCCTGACCTATGCGAGCGCGCTCATGTGCACGCCGCCGGGCCCGGCGCCTGCGGGAGGCTGGCCGCTGGCGGTGTGGGCCCACGGCACGACGGGCGTGGCCGACAGCTGTGCCCCCAGCAGGGCGCCAGGATATGCTGACATCGACGCGGTGGCGGCGCTGTTGGAGCAGGGCATGGCCGTGCTCGCACCGGACTATGAGGGCCTTGGAACGCCGGGCGCCCATCCGTACTTCATCCGCAAGAGCCATGCGCTGGGCGTGCTGCGTGCCGTCCAGGCCGTGATGGCAGACAAGGACCAGCGCCTGGCTTCGCGGTGGGCCGTGATCGGCCATTCGCAGGGCGGAAATGTGGCACTGGCCGCAGCCGAAGAAGCCGCTGTGGTCGCGGGCATAGGCAGCCCGAAGGCGGTTGTGCTGCTGGCCCCCGGCTGGGACCTCGCCAAGACCGCCGCCGACCTGTTTGGGCAAATTGACGTGCTCGAGGCCCAGGGTCAGGTCGAGCAGGCTGCCCTGATCACGCTGTTCTTGAACTTCAACGGCGCATTGGTGCTGCAGGGCGCCAAAGCAGCACAACCGTCGATTGACGTGCGGCGCTACTTCGGTGCCCGGATGCAGCCGTTGGTGGACCTGGCCTTGAACGAGCGCACTTGCGGCGACTTCTTCACGGCCGTGCTTTCCGATCTGAATGCCTGGGTCGGTGCAGGGAACACCGTCGCCAGCTACCCTGGCTTGCGGCGCGACTTCGCCAGCGACCCCGTGATTGCCGGGCTGCTGGCAAGCAATGATGTTGGCAAGGTGCGGGTGAACGCGCCGATTCGGGTTGTGCAGGGCACCGCCGACGAGCAGGTTCCGGCCGTAGCAACGCGGCGTCTGGTGTCGCGCCTGCAATCGATCGGCGTTGCCGTCGACCTCATCGAGATTCCCGACGGGGACCACGGGTCTGCGGTCGAGCCGGCGGTGCTCGGAAACTCGGCTGCTTACCTTGGCGCAAGGCTGCGGTCACCCTGAACCTAAAAACGGCAGTTGACCGCTTGTCATCTTGCCGCACACCGCGTGGACTCGGGCCTTGCGCTGTTTTTGCACCCCCACCTTTGGGGTGACAGCGCTATGCACTTGCCAGCTCCGCTTTTGGAGCGCCATGCCGTGTTGCTCCTCCTTGCAGGCACGAGCCTGCCGCGTCGTCGCGCCGTGCCTGGCGCCCCAACAGCAGCGCTGGCAAATGCATCCAACTGCCGTTTTTAGGCTGAATGGCAGGCCAAGCGTTTGTGGTTCCTTAAAGGTCAAACTCCGGGCTTTCGCGCCGCACCTTGTGCAGCGGTCTGCCGCTGCATTTGCTGCACGACGGCCAGACGCTGCGCCATACCCCGCCGCGCCTGAGCGCCTTCACCGAAGCCCCGCGCCAGGCCATCGACGCCGTGATGGACCAGCACGCCGTGGTGCGGCACCTGATCGGTAACGGCTGGATGCACCTGTTCTGGCTGGAGCCCGAGGGCGCGGGCGTGGCGTAGTGGTGGCGGGGCAAGTGGGTGGCGGCGTAGGGGCCAGAGATGGCCGCTAAAGTCAGGGCTGCGCTCGCGCCCTGCAACGCCTTCGCTTACAAGAGGAAAGAGGAGAACCCATGTCCCATTCGCTCGCCGTGGTTCCACGCATCCGTCTGCGCGCTGCGGCGGTGGTGTTGCGCGATGGCGCCGTGCTACTGCACCGGCGGGCGGGCGATAGCTTCTGGGCGCTGCCTGGGGGCAAGGTAGAACCGGGCGAGTCTGGGGCTGCGGCGTTGGTGCGGGAGTTCCGCGAGGAATTGGCTGTGGCGGTTGCGGTGGGCCGTCTGGCTTGCGTGGCGGAGAACTTCTTCTCGCACCATGGCGTTGCTGAGCATGAGGTGGGCCTGTATTTCATGGCCGCACCCATGCCGGGTTGTGCCCTGGCGCTTGAGCCCGGGCCGTATCTCGGTGTGGAGGGCGACTGCCGGCTGGAGTTTGCGTGGTTCGGTACACAGGCGCTGTCGGAGATGGACCTGCGCCCGTCGTTTCTTCCTGACCTACTGTGCTCGCCCGATCCGACGTTTCGCCACGTCGTCCACCGGTCTTGAACCTCGCTGGCGTTGCGGCTTCAGCGCTGGGCGTCTGTGGCAGGGCGTGTGAGGATTTCAAGCCGCGTGAGGTAGGCCAGCGCATGCTCGGTGCGGTCGCCACACATCTGAGATGACGGCATCAGCCCCGCACAAACGGCGGGCCGCCCGGGTTGCCCAAAAATGAGGCAGCGCGCATCGTCGCCAAGCTGCACGCAGCGCACGCCCGCAGGCTTGCCGCCGGGCATGCCGGGGATGGGCGAGCTGATGGACGGTGCGGTGCAGCATGCACCGCAGCCGGGGCGGCAATTCATAGATTGCTATAGAAAAAATAGCTGCCAAGTCAATAATGACAAGCGCGACAAGGCATTTTGACTCAATTTTTTCGCGCTGGAGCCGGGTGTCATGCCGCGCCGGGCGCCTGCAGGCGGGCGGCGGCCCACAGCACCTGGTCCACCACGGCGCGCACGCGGTCGCGGTGGGCGGGCTGCACCAGGGCGCCGCTGTCGTCAAACGCGGTGCCCGCGCTGCCCAGCGCAAAGGCCTTGGGTGCCAGCCAGCATTCCAGGTTGGTCAGCAGCGGGCCCAGGTGGCTTTGCGAGCGCAGGCCGCCCAGCGCGCCGGGCGATGCGCTGAGCATGCCCACCACCTTGCCGCGAAAGCTGCGCGTGCCGTCCTGCCAGTCGGCGTGGCCCTTGACGGGGCTGGAAGCCCAGTCGATGGTGTTCTTGAGCAGGGCGGTGTAGCTGCCGTTGTACTCGGGTGAGCAGATGATCCAGGCGGGGTGCTGGAGCAGGATCTCCTTGAGCCGGATGACGTCGGCGGGCGTACCCTGGGCTTCGAGGTCGGCGTTGTACAGCGGGATGTCCAGCGTGCCCAGCTCCAGCACGGTGACGCTGGCACCGGCCTCGCGGGCGATGGCGGCCGTGGCGTGGGCGAGCTTGCGGTTCAAGGATTGCTGGCGGGTGCTGCCGGCAAAGACGAGGAGGGAGACTGCTGTGTGTGTCATGGTGCCCGTGATTGGAGCACAGGCGCAGGGCAGGATTCTTGCGCGGAAAGCGGGGGGCTATGTATAGACTATCGGCCCCGTCATCCACTGGAGCATTCATGCGCTTTCCGCCACGTCGCACGCCCGCCCGTCGGCGCTTTTTCTTGTCGGTGCTCGCTGCCTGGGCCGCAGCGGCGGCGGGCTGTGGAGGTGGCGGGGGCGGCGGGGGCGGGA
>JBKCTS010000118.1:0-3076 GCA_046318695.1 Acidovorax sp. | reverse complement strand
CCGCCCCGCACTGCTGCTGGCCGATGAGCCCACCGGCAACCTCGACCCCACCACGGCCGCCCGCGTCATGGATGTGCTGGTGGGGCAAACGCGCGAGCATGGCGCATCGCTGGTGCTCGTCACGCACTCCGAGGCCGCCGCAGCGCGCGCCGACCGGGTGCTGCACCTGCAGGCAGACGGCATCCGGGGCTGAGTTTTACTCGATGTTCAGCCGCTGGCCCGCCGTGCCCACCTTTTTGGGCAAGGTCAGCACCAGCACGCCGTTGTCGTACTTGGCCTTGGCCCGACCGGCATCCACATCGGCAGGCAACTGGAAGCTGCGCTCCACCGAACCAAAGTAGCGCTCAGACCGCAGCACCCGCTCGCCCTCGCGCTTTTCATCGTGCTGGCGCACCTCGGCACTCAGGCTCACCACGTTGTTCTCCACCGACACATGGATGTCTTGCCTGGACACCCCAGGGATCTCGGCGTTCACCGTATAGCCTGCGTCCGTCTCCTTCACATCGACCTTGATCTGCGAGGGCGAAGGCACGCCATCGCCGTGCAGCGGGCGCACGTAGAAACCGGGGGCGATGTCCTTGAAGAAGTCATCAAAAAGACTGCCGCGTGTGACGAGTGAGTTCATGTCAATGCTCCTGATAAAAAAAGAGAGGGTCAAGACAGCATGCGATAAGGCTTGTGTGCCAGCAGGGGCGAGCTCGCCAAAGCCCCGCCCTGGCTCGAACATAAGCGCGACCCCATGCGCGTTCAAGGGCGGCGAGGGCATGGGTTGATCTGCCTCAACAACCCCGGCCCCAAGCCACGGCGCGACAATGCGCCCATGCGTGCCTTGCTCCGTACTTTTTCCTGGCAGGACCTGCGCCACCACCCCTGGCGCAGCGCCGCCGCAGTGGCTGCGGTGATGCTGGGCGTGGCGCTGGCGTTTGCCGTGCATGTGATCAATGCGTCGGCACTGGATGAGTTCTCGCAGGCCGTGCGCGCCGTCAACGGCCAGCCCGACCTGGAGTTGCGCGCCATGCAGGGCAGCCTGCCCGAGGCCCTGTACGAGCGCGTGGCCACCCACCCCGACGTCGCCCGCGCCAGCCCCCTGCTGGAGCTTTCGGCGCTGGCGCAGGCCAGCTCTGCCGGTGCCGCCGCACCGGTGCCCGGTGGCGTATCAGCAGCCCCGCCCCGCACGCCGCTGCGCGTGCTCGGAGCCGATGCCCTGCTGGTGCCCGCCATGGCCCCCGCGCTCGCGCCGCGCCCCTGGCCCGGGGCCGACCGCATGGTGCTGTTTGCCCCCGCCACCGTGTTCCTCAACGCCGCCGCGCTGCATGCACTGGGCCTGCCCACCGAGCCCGGCAACGCGCCGCCACGCATCACCCTGCAAGCCGGGCTGCAAAGCCTGGACGTGGCGGTCGGCGGCACCATGGCTGCGGGCGGCGCGCCGCTGGCGGTGATGGACATTGGCGCTGCACAAGACCTGTTTGGCCGCGCCGGGCAACTCAGTCGCATCGACGTACAACTGCGCCCGGGCGTTGACCACGCAGCCTGGCAACGCGACATGCAGACCCAGGCGGGCTGGCCTGCCAACGTCAGCTTTGCCCAGCCGGGGGATGCCGCCCAGCGCATCAGCAACCTCTCGCGCGCGTACCGCGTCAACCTCACGGTGCTGGCGCTGGTGGCGCTGTTCACCGGCGCTTTCCTGGTGTTCTCGGTGCTGGCGCTCAGTGTGGCCCAGCGCTCGCCGCAATTCGCCCTGCTGGCCGTGCTGGGCGCCACGCCGCGCCAGCGGCTGCTGCTGGTGCTGGCCGAATCGGCCGCGCTGGGGCTGGCCGGCAGCGCCGCAGGCATTGCACTGGGCACGGCCCTGGCCGCCATCGCGCTGCGACTGCTGGGCGGCGATCTGGGCGGTGGCTACTTCTCGGGCGTGCAGCCCGCGCTGCAGTGGAGCGCGCCTGCCGCCCTGGTCTACGGTGCCCTGGGCATCGCCGCCGCGCTGGCGGGTGGCTGGTGGCCCGCGCGGGCAGCGCAGCGCCTGCCGCCCGCGCAAACGCTCAAGGGCCTGGGCGCAGGGGCCAGCGCCGCCGAAACACCCTGGCTGGGTGCCGGCCTGCTGGCCACGGGCGGCCTGCTCACGCTGGTGCCGCCGGTATGGGGCCTGCCGCTGGCGGCATACATCGCCATCGCACTGCTGCTGGTGGGCGGCATTGCCCTGCTGCCCTGGGCCATGGCACGCGCCCTGCACGCCCTGCAGCCGCGGGCAGCGCGGCACGCGCTGCCCCTGCTGGCACTGGAGCGCGCGCGGCGCATGCGCGGCAGCGCCGCCATTGCCGTGGGCGGCGTGGTGGCCAGCCTGAGCCTGGCCGTGGCGCTGACGGTGATGGTGTCGAGCTTTCGCGGATCGGTCACGCAGTGGCTCGATGCCGTGCTGCCGTCGCCGCTGTACGTGCGCTCGGCGCAAAGCGAGGCCGGCAGCGACGCCGCGCTGCTGCCCGCAGGCTTTGCCGAGGCCGTGGCCCGGCTGCCGGGGATCGACCGCGTGCAGCCCCTGCGCGCCAGCCCCCTGCAACTCGCGCCCACCCGCCCCGCGCTCATGGTGCTGAGCCGCCCGCTGGGCAGCAACCCGGGCCAGCACCTGCCGCTGGTGGGCGAACCCCTGGCGGTGCCGCCCGGTCGCACCCCCGTGTACATCAGCGAAGCCGTGGTGGACCTCTACGGCCTGGCACCCGGCATGGACTGGCCCGCACTTTCAAGATCTTTTAACGCTGTTACGCACGTCCTCACTACCCCAGCAGCTACGTTTTTTATAGCAGGCGTCTGGCGCGACTATGCCCGCCAGTCGGGCGCTGTCGTCATGGACCGCGCCGTGTGGCTGGCCCTGACGGGCGACGCCCGCACCAGCGACCTGGCCCTGTGGCCCAGCGAAGGGGCTGATTTGGCGGCCCTTCAGCAATCGATACGCAGCCTGGCTGCACAGGTGGGTAGCGCGGCGGCTGGGCCAGGGGGTACGGGTGCGAGCGGTGCGAGCGGTACGACGGGTGCGAGCGCTGCGCCGGGCTCATTGGCCACATCCAGCGCAAGCCCCGCCCACACC
>JBKCTS010000117.1:0-13244 GCA_046318695.1 Acidovorax sp. | reverse complement strand
CCCTGTGGTGGTGGATGTGCCCAAGGATGTGTCCTTCAAGAAGGTTCCTTACACAGGCTATCCGCAGACGGTGGAAATGCGCTCGTACAACCCCGTGCGCAAGGGGCATGGCGGCCAGATCCGCAAGGCGCTGCAACTGCTACTGACCGCCAAGCGCCCCTACATCTACACCGGCGGCGGCGTTCTTCTGGGCAATGCCACGAACGAACTGCGCACCCTGGTCGATATGCTGGGCTATCCGGTGACCAACACCCTGATGGGGCTGGGCGCCTACCCTGCAACGGATCGCAAGTTTTTGGGCATGCTGGGCATGCACGGCACGATCGAGGCCAACAATGCCATGCAAAACTGCGACGTGCTGCTCGCCGTCGGTGCGCGCTTCGATGATCGGGTGATTGGCAACCCCAAGCATTTTGCGCAAAACGACCGCAAGATCATTCATATTGACATTGATCCGTCGAGCATTTCCAAGCGCGTGAAGGTGGACATACCTATCGTCGGTGACGTCAAAGACGTGCTCACCGAGCTGATCTCGATGATCCGCGAAAGCAGCACGCGGCCCGACGGGGGCGCCTTGGCCGCCTGGTGGGACACGATTGAAGGCTGGCGCAAGCGTGACTGCCTGCGCTACGACCGCGGCAACCAGGAGGTCATCAAGCCGCAGTATGTGGTCGAGACGCTCTGGAACATGACCAAGGACGCCGATACCTACGTGACGTCGGACGTGGGGCAGCACCAGATGTGGGCGGCCCAGTACTACCGCTTTGACGAGCCGCGCCGCTGGATCAACTCGGGTGGCCTGGGAACCATGGGCGTGGGCATTCCATATGCAATGGGCATCAAGCTGGCCAAGCCGGAATCAGAGGTGTTTTGCATCACCGGCGAAGGCTCGGTGCAGATGAACATCCAGGAACTGTCCACCTGCCTGCAGTACAACACGCCGATCAAGATCTGCTCGTTGAACAACCGTTACCTGGGCATGGTCCGCCAGTGGCAGGAGATCGAGTATTCCGGTCGCTACAGCCACAGCTACATGGACGCGTTGCCCGACTTCGTGAAGCTCGCTGAGGCCTACGGTCATGTGGGCATGCTGATCGAGCACCCGAGGGACGTGGAGCCGGCGCTGCGTGAGGCGCGCAAGCTCAAGGACCGGACGGTGTTCATGGACTTCCGCACCGATCCCACCGAGAACGTGTTCCCGATGGTGCAGGCCGGCAAGGGCATCACCGAAATGCTTCTGGGGTCGGAAGACCTTTGAGTTCCATGGCTATCGAGCGCCTGTTATGCGGGCGTATCAAGCTATCGAAAATATAGCATCTTTAACTTTCGACGAATCTATTGCCTGCCAAGCCTGTGCATTACCGTGTGCAGGGGAGGGCAGCGAAAAACGGCAGTTTTCAGCGATCACTTTTGATCGTGCTGTCGTCGCAAAAAGAGGAATCTGCACTTATGAAACACATCATTGCTGTCCTGCTGGAAAACGAGCCCGGCGCTCTTTCCCGCGTTGTGGGTCTGTTTTCGGCCCGTGGCTACAACATCGAGTCGCTCACCGTAGCACCCACCGAGGATCCATCGCTTTCGCGCATGACCATCCAAACCACGGGTTCCGACGACGTGATCGAGCAGATCACCAAGCACCTGAACCGGCTCATTGAAGTCGTGAAGGTGGTCGACCTGACCGAAGGGGCCTACACCGAGCGCGAGCTCATGATGGTGAAAGTGCGCGCCGTGGGCAAGGAGCGCGAGGAGATGAAGCGCATGGCGGACATCTTTCGCGGCCGCATCATCGACGTGACCGAAAAGAGCTACACGATCGAGCTGACGGGCGATCAGTTCAAGAACGACGCGTTCCTTCAGGCTATCGACCGCACGGCCATTCTTGAAACCGTACGCACCGGCGCCAGCGGCATCGGCCGTGGCGAACGCATCCTTCGCCTGTAAGACAATTCCAGGCTTTTTCCACCATTCATACAAAGTATTTCAACCGGAGCAACCCATGAAAGTTTTCTACGATAAAGACACCGACCTAAGCCTGATCAAAGGCAAGACCGTGGCCATCATTGGTTACGGCAGCCAGGGCCATGCCCACGCACAAAACCTCAACGACAGTGGCGTGAAGGTCGTGGTTGGCCTGCGCAAGGGCGGTGCCTCGTGGGACAAGGTCGGCAAGGCCGGTCTGACGGTGATGGAAGTGAACGAGGCGGTCAAGTCGGCCGATGTGGTCATGATCCTGCTGCCCGATGAAGATATCGCATCGGTGTACAAGAACAACGTCGAGCCCAACATCAAGCAGGGGGCATCGCTGGCTTTTGCTCACGGCTTCAACGTGCACTACAACCAGGTCGTGCCCCGTGCTGATCTGGACGTCTGGATGGTTGCTCCCAAGGCCCCAGGCCACACCGTGCGCAACACCTACACCCAGGGTGGCGGCGTGCCCCACCTGGTTGCTGTGCACCAAGACAAGTCTGGCAAGGCTCGCGACCTGGCCCTGAGCTATGCCGCAGCCAACGGTGGCGGCAAGGCCGGCATCATCGAGACCAATTTCAAGGAAGAAACCGAGACCGACTTGTTCGGCGAGCAGGCCGTGCTGTGCGGCGGCGCGGTCGAGTTGATCAAGATGGGTTACGAAACCTTGGTCGAGGCCGGTTATGCCCCTGAAATGGCGTATTTTGAATGCCTGCACGAACTCAAGCTGATCGTCGATCTGATCTACGAGGGCGGCATCGCCAACATGAACTATTCCATCTCGAACAACGCCGAGTACGGCGAGTACGTGACCGGCCCCGAAGTGATCAACGAGCAGTCGCGTGCGGCCATGCGCAACGCCCTCAAGCGCATCCAAAACGGTGATTACGCCAAGATGTTCATCCAGGAAGGCCGCCTCAACTACCCATCGATGACGGCCCGCCGCCGCAACACCGCAGACCACTCCATCGAAAAGGTGGGCGGCCAGTTGCGCGCCATGATGCCCTGGATCGCCAAAAACAAGCTGGTCGATCAGACCCGCAATTGATGTTTCGCCCGCGTGGGCCCGACGTCGCAAAGGCCACTTCGGTGGCCTTTTTTGCGCGCCTCGCACGGTGATGCCAACGGTTTTGAGGCGCTACACTGCAGCCTTCGTCTCGCGAGCGCGCTGCCAGTTCCGTGGTTTGTGGCTGCAATCCAATTACAAAAAATTGATGGCTTTTTGCGCATGGTCGGCAAAGGGCTGGAGGTGTTCTTGATGCACGATGGCAATGATTCCCCGGACTCGACGGTTCCGTTCGGGCGCAAACGGCGCAAGGGGATCTACATCCTGCCCAACCTCTTCACGCTTGCGGCACTCTTTGGGGGCTTTTACTCCATCGTCATGGCGATGAACAGCAGATTCGATCTTGCTGCCGTGGGTGTCTTTTGTGCGATGGTGCTCGACAGCCTGGATGGCCGCGTGGCCCGCATGACGAACACTCAGAGCGCATTTGGCGAGCAGATGGATTCGCTGTCGGACATGGTGTCGTTCGGTGCCGCGCCGGCGTTGATTGCGTATGAGTGGGCGCTTCAGGGTCTGGGTCGTTGGGGGTGGATCGCGGCATTCGTTTACTGCGCCTGTGCTGCCCTGCGACTTGCCCGTTTCAATGTGAACACCGGCATTGTCGATAAACGCTATTTCCAGGGCCTGCCTTCTCCGGCCGCTGCGGCCATGGTGGCGGGCTTCATCTGGCTGATGACGGAACTGGGCGTCAATCGCGGGGATGACGGCTGGTTGACATGGTCGCAGACCACATGGGTAATGTTCGCGTTCACGCTGTATTCAGGGCTCACCATGGTCACGAACGTTCCTTTCTACAGCTTCAAGGACGTGCAGATGCGAAAAAGCGTTCCCTTTGCCGCGATCGTGCTCATTGCCCTGGGGATTGCCGTCGTCAACATCCATCCGCCCGTCGTGCTGTTTGGCGTTTTCGTCGCCTATGGTCTCAGCGGCTATGGCGTTTACGCCTGGCGCAGAGCCAAGGGCCAGCACAGCAGCGTGATCAGCATCTCGACCGAAGAACCCGATGAGCGCGGCCTTCACAAGTGATGTGGAATCAATTCCTTGATGTGTGCTACATTGCAGGTCATGAAGTCGTTCGCAATTGTCCTACTGCTATCTCCCAACGGGCGGAGACAGTAGGCGCACGCGCACACTTTTTCCACAAAGGCCCGTATGCAACCGCAACGGGCCTTTTGCTTTGGGCGCCGGATTTTTAGCGTTGCGGGTTGATTCCCCACCCTTACCAGGAGAGACGACATGGTTGACAAGCTCATCATTTTTGACACCACCTTGCGTGACGGCGAGCAGTCGCCCGGCGCATCCATGACCAAAGACGAAAAACTGCGCATTGCCCGCCAGCTTGAGCGCCTGAAGGTGGACGTGATCGAAGCCGGCTTCGCCGCCAGCTCCAACGGCGATTTCGATGCTGTGCAGGCGATCGCCAATGCCATCAAGGACTCCACGATCTGCTCGCTGTCACGCGCCAATGACCGAGACATCTCCCGCGCGGCCGAGGCCCTCAAGGGGGCCAACAGTGCCCGTATTCACACCTTCATCGCAACCAGCGCCCTCCACATGGAAAAGAAGTTGCGCATGACCCCCGATCAGGTGCTCGAGCAAGCCCGGCAGTCTGTTCGTTTTGCCCGCAATCTGGTTGACGACATTGAGTTCAGTCCTGAAGACGGCTATCGAAGCGACCCCGATTTTCTGTGCCGGGTACTTGAGGTCGTGATCGCCGAGGGTGCGACCACCATCAACGTGCCGGACACCGTGGGGTATGCAATTCCCGAGCTCTACGGCAACTTCATCAAGACGTTGCGCGAGCGCATTCCCAACAGCGACAAGGCCATCTGGTCGGTTCATTGCCACAACGATCTGGGCATGGCGGTGGCGAATTCGTTAGCCGGTGTCAAGATCGGCGGCGCCCGACAGGTGGAATGCACAATCAACGGCCTGGGCGAGCGCGCCGGTAACTGTTCGCTCGAGGAAATCGTCATGGCCGTGAAGACGCGCCGCGATTATTTCAACCTTGATTTGGGCATCGACACCCAGCATATCGTGGCTGCGAGCCGCATGGTCAGTCAGACGACCGGGTTCGTGGTACAGCCGAACAAGGCTGTGGTGGGCGCCAATGCGTTTGCCCACGCCAGTGGCATCCACCAGGATGGCGTGCTCAAGGCCCGCGACACCTACGAGATCATGCGTGCCGAAGACGTGGGCTGGAGTGCCAACAAGATCGTGCTCGGCAAATTGAGCGGTCGCAACGCATTCAAGCAGCGGCTGCTGGAGCTTGGCGTGAGCCTTGACAGCGAAACCGAGATCAATACCGCCTTCGCTCGGTTCAAGGAACTTGCGGACCGTAAGAGCGAAATTTTTGACGAGGATATTCTTGCATTGGTCAGTGATGAAAGCGTGACCAGCGAGAAGGAACAGTACGGGTTCGTATCCCTGTACCAGCACAGCGAGACGGGCGAACAACCGCTCGCCCGCATTGTGTTTACAGTGGACGGTGAGGAAGTGCGGGGTGAATCTCACGGCAATGGGCCGGTGGACGCATCGCTCAAGGCGATTGAGTCCCACGTCAAGAGCGGGGCCGAGATGGTGCTGTATTCGGTCAACGCGATCAGTGGTTCCACCGAGAGCCAGGGCGAGGTCACGGTGCGACTGCAAAACAGCGGCCGCGTGGTCAACGGTGTCGGGGCGGATCCGGATATCGTAGTCGCCTCTGCCAAGGCTTACCTGAGCGCTCTGAACAAGCTGCAAAGTAAATCTGACCGTGTGGCTGCGCAGGGTTGATGGATCGTCTTGTAATTCAGCCGTTTTCTTGAAAAGTCGCGCAAGGCGTTGATCTTGCGCGACTTTTTCCGATTCTGTACACTGGTTCACCTTCTTTTGCATTTGGAGCGTATTGATGCACCACGGCAGCAGCTTCGCAGTGACCTCCGTCGTTCGCCTCCTGGGCATTGCAGTGCTTGCGGCGGGCCTCATGTCCCCTGCGGCCTTTGCCGCTTCATCGAAGGAGGCTTCGGCCAAAAAGCAGCCGCGCGCCGCAGTCAGCAAGGCAGCCTCTGCACGAGCGGCCGTACAGTCCAATTCGGTTCGCGTCTCAGCCAAGTCGTCAAAGGCCGCTGCGCGTGTGGCCTTCACTCCCGCGCGAGCGTCTTTTGGTCAGATGGCGGGTCTGCATGAAGTCAGCGATCCGCTGGAGCTCAAGTCCAGCGTCGCCTATGTGATTGATCAGGACACCCACGAAGTTCTGCTGAGCAAAAATGACCAGGCGGTGCTGCCGATTGCGTCGCTGACCAAGCTGATGACGGGGATGATCATCTCGCAGGCCAACTTGCCTATGGATGAGCCGATCACCATCACGCAGGAAGACGTGGACACTGAAAAGGGCAGCAGCTCCCGGCTTTTAGTCGGCTCCACGCTGACACGCGGGGAAATGTTGCACCTGGCGCTCATGTCCAGCGAGAACCGGGCAGCCCACGCGTTGGGACGAACGTTCCCTGGGGGATCTGATGTGTTCGTGGCGCAGATGAACGCCAAGGCCATGCTGCTGGGCATGACGGACACCAAATATGTTGAACCGACTGGACTGTCCAGCCGCAACCAATCGAGCGCTCGGGACCTTGCCACCCTGGTCAATGTGGCGCATGGCGATCCGTTGCTGCGCGAGTTGTCAACATCGCCGGGCTACGAAGTGGCTGTCGGTCGCCGGACTCTGCAATACAACAACACGAACGGTCTGGTGAAGAATCCCTCCTGGGACATCGGCCTGCAAAAAACCGGCTACATCTCAGAAGCAGGCCGCTGTCTGGTCATGCAGACCAAGGTAGCGGGCCGCAAGCTGATCATGGTGTTTCTGGATTCGGCCGGCAAGTTCAGCCGTCTTGGTGATGCCGAGCGTGTGCGTCGCTGGGTAGAAAGCATGCCGTCGCCCCTGGCGTCCCCCATGCAGGCGACGCGGGTGGGTGCTAACGGTTAACCCCAGAGCGGCGTCGCTGGTTTGGCGAGCCAGTGTTTTGGCGTCAACGGCTGATCACACATCATGGGCGCTGGCATTGGGTCTGCCTGGGGTTGTGCTTGGGTGGTTCCATGGCTTGAATGCCTGGCTCTCGCGCATGGGTTGACTCCGGCTGGCCACCGCTGATTGACTGCTTGGGAGCCGGGGACTTTTGGCTCCATCAAGGCGGTTATCCGATGGATGGGCCTCGCAAACCGGCCTCGCTACCACCGAGCAGTGCCTCGCGCGGCATACCGGACGAGAGGTTATGGCCGAGCGCAACCGATATTTCATTGGCGGTGGCCTGCAGCTTGGGTAGCCAGCTCTCGTCAAGCCGGTCTGCGGGCGCCGAGATCGACAGGCCCGCGACCAGTTTGCCCTGATCGTCGTAGACCCCCGCAGCCATGCAGCGCACACCCAATTCCAGTTCTTCGTTGTCGCGGGCAAAGCCCTGCTGCCGCGCTCGGGCAAGCTCGCGTTCCAGTAGTGCCAGCTGGGTGATGCTGTTGCGGGTGTGGCCGGCAAGCCCCGTGCGCGTTGCATAAGCGCGCACGCGCTGGGGGTCGTCCAGCGCCAAAAAGAGTTTGCCGGTGGAGGTGAGGTGCAGAGGAGCACGGCCACCAATGGCGCGAACCACCTGCATGCCTGAGCGCTCGCTGTAGGCGCGCTCGACGTAAACGATTTCGTCGCCCTGGCGCATGCTCAGATTCACCGGTTGCTGGATCAGCTTGTGCAGGTTTCGCATGGGGGCGAGCGCTGCATCCCGCACGCTCAGACGAGCCTTGACCAGGTTGCCCAGTTCAAGGAGACGCATACCCAAACGGTAGCTGCCCGACTCGGGCCGGTCAACAAAGCGGCCAATGGTCAGGTCATTCAGGATGCGGTGGGTGGTAGACGGGTGCAGCCCCGTCTTTTCGCTGATTTCCTTGAGCGAGATGGCGTCCTCGCGGGAAGCCAGTACGTCGATCAGTGTGAACATGCGCTCCAGCACCTGCACGCTCGGCTTGGCTGGTATGCCGGGATCGGATTTTTTCATGGATGGCCAAGAAACATATCCGCAACATTTTACCTTGTGAAACGCATTTCCGTCGTCACGCCGGTGGGGTCGGCCCTTTCGGTCGGATCGTGCTGCGCTGCCAGAGCCCGTTGGTCCGCAATTCGTGCGGGACGACCCGCGCCTTGTAGTGCATTTTGGGGCTGGCTTCGATCCAGTAGCCGAGGTACGCATAAGGGAGCCCCAGCAACCGCGCCTGTTCGATTTGCCACATCACGTTGTACGTGCCATAGCTGTGCTTCGGTTCCGGCTCGTAGAAGGTGTATACCGCCGACAATCCGTCATCGAGAACGTCCAGGATGGACACCATCTTGAGCGTACCGGGTTCGCCGCTAGTCGACTCCGGTTCACGAAACTCGACCAGTCTGGAGTTGACCCGGCTTTGCAGCAGAAATTGGGTGTACTGATCGATGCTGTCCTGGTCCATGCCGCCTCCGGCATGGCGCCCGGTCTGGTAGCGCAGGTAAAGCTGGTAATGCTCGGGCATGAAACACAGGCGCAGCACGCGCGCCTGCAGGGTGCCATGGCGCACCACAGCGCGTTTCTGGCTGCGGTCGGGTGTGAATTCGTTCACCAGCACCCGCAGGGGGGTGCATGCGTCGCATCCGTCACAGTAGGGCCGATAGGTGAACATGCCGCTGCGCCGGAACCCCTTGGCAACGAGGTCCGAATACACATCGCTCTGGATCAGATGGCTGGGCGTGGCGACCTGCGAGCGCGCCATGCGGTCCGGCAGATAGCTGCAGGGGTAGGGCGCCGTGGCGTAGTACTGCAGGGTGTGCAGCGGGAGGTCGTTCAGTTGCGTCATGCTGTAGTCACGGGGGCGGGCAGCATCTCGTTCCAGTATACGGGCTCGAATCCCCACTGTGCTGGCGCATCGCGTGAAGCCCTTGCAATGCGGCTCAGGAACTCCGAACGGCTGATTTCGCGCGCACCGAGCGAGGCGAGATGCCGGGTGTTTTGCTGGCAGTCCACCAGCTCGACTCCCTGTCGCCTGCACATGCAGACAAGCGCTGCGAGCGCAATCTTGGACGCATCGGTGGCGTGTGCAAACATCGATTCACCAAAAACCGCCCGCCCCAGCGCCACGCAGTAAAGCCCACCCACCAGCTCGCCGCGCACCCAGGTCTCCACGCTGTGAGCGTGCCCGGCCGCATGCAGTGCCGTGTACGCCGTCACCATCTCCGGAACGATCCAGGTGCCGTTTTGGCCCTGGCGCGGCTGGGTCGCGCATGCGGCAATCACTCGGCCAAACGCATGGTCGATCCGGATCTCGCATTCCGGGTTCTGCCGGAAGGCCTGCAGCGTTTTCTTGAGCGAGCGGTGCAGCCGGAACTCTGCCACGGGCAGCACCATCCGCGGGTCTGGCGCCCACCAGAGGATGGGTTGGCCCGCGCTGTACCAGGGGAAAGTGCCCTGCGCGTATGCGGCGCACAGACGCCCCACCCGCAGCGAGCCGCCCGCGGCCAGCAGTCCTGGCGCGGTGGTGGTTTCATCCCAGGCGCAATCCGGCGCAGGGAAGGGATCGTCCGGTTCCAGCCAGGGGAGCGATGCGGACATGGCGCGGTAGGTCCTGCGTCGGGTTTGATTGCGTGAGTGCCGGATTGTCGTGCAGACCGGCAAGCATGGGTGCGTGCCAGGGCATCAAAAAAGCCCTGCACCGAAAAACAGTGCAGGGCTTGCAAAGTGGCTCCTCGACCTGGGCTCGAACCAGGGACCTACGGATTAACAGTCCGGCGCTCTACCGACTGAGCTATCGAGGAATGATGGGTTTCTGTAACTAAAAGGCCCCGCTTACACATGCAGGGCCTGCGAATTTTTTGGCTCCTCGACCTGGGCTCGAACCAGGGACCTACGGATTAACAGTCCGGCGCTCTACCGACTGAGCTATCGAGGAACAAGACTTAAATTATATACACAAAATCCGGCCGAAATCGATGGAGCGCCTGATGGCCAGTGCTGTCGGCCCTTTGGCGGCGGAGCGCCGAGCGGCCCCTGCTGCCGAGCCGCCAGATCGGCGCGGTGTGTTCAATTGCCGGTCGAGATGCACGGGCGCGATGCAGCTTTTTGAGGCTAGGCACGGCCAGTTGCAGATCGCCCTGCGCTGGGCTTGGGGCTGCCGCAAAACCATGCGAGCGCCGAGGCCCTGACAGTGCGCTGCAACCGCGCGCGGCAGCCAGCGCTGGGGCTGTGTGCACCGGGCGCGGGGGGCGCTTCGAGGCCGCGGGCGTCGCCTGCCCGGCCGCGGTATCCTGTGCAACCTTGCCGTGCTGCGTCGCGGAGATACAGGCCCCAGATGACCATCCATTCCATTCTCAAAATGGGCGATCCCCGCCTGCTGCGCGTTGCCAAGCCCGTTGAGGTGTTTGGCACCCCTGCCTTGCGTGCGCTGGTTGAGGACATGTTCGACACCATGCGCGCCGTCAACGGTGCAGGGCTGGCCGCGCCGCAGATCGGTGTCGATCTGCAGTTGGTGATCTTCGGCTCGGAGTCTCGCAACCCGCGCTATCCCGACAGGCCCCTGGTCCCGCCGACCGTGTTGCTCAACCCGGTCATCACACCCCTCGGAGATCAACAAGAGGAAGACTGGGAGGGCTGTCTGTCCGTGCCGGGCCTGCGCGGCAAGGTGCCCCGCTGGTCGCGTATTCGCTATGTGGGTGTGGATGTGGACGGCACGCCCATCGACCGGACGGTTGACGGTTTTCATGCGCGGGTGGTGCAGCACGAATGCGACCACCTGATCGGCAAGCTGTATCCGATGCGTGTCCGGGACTTCACCCAGTTCGGATTCACTGAAGTTCTGTTTCCGGAAATTGACGCGGCTGAAGACGACTGATTTTTCCGGCCCAGAACGCCCGATTCACGTGGCCTGATTGCTATCAAAAAAATAGCAACAGGGCGTGTGCATCAGGTCTCTTGTGACAGATTTTGGGCTGCGCTGCGCCAGGCTCTGCTCAATCGCTGAGCGCGCGCAGCAACTCGGTTTCGATCTGGATCTGGCGCGCGTTGTTTTGCAGCTCTGGCCCTTGGATCAGGAAGGTGTCTTCCACGCGCTCGCCCAGCGTGCTGATCTTGGCAAGCTCCACGCTCAGGTGATGCTGCGCCAGGATGCGCGCCACCAGATAGAGCAGGCCAGCCCGGTCGCTTGCAGAAATGCCCAGCA
The DNA here is from genome assembly GCA_046318695.1 of Acidovorax sp. Lineage (GTDB taxonomy): Bacteria > Pseudomonadota > Gammaproteobacteria > Burkholderiales > Burkholderiaceae_C > Acidovorax. The sequence continues at coordinate 2,014 of JBKCTS010000117.1, read as the reverse complement.
GCCAGCGTTGTGCCTTTTCATCGGGGCTGAGGGTCACGCGGGGGGCTACCGGAAAGCTTTTGACGCGCCGCGAGACACGCTTGCGCGCCGGCTCGGGCAGGGCGCCGCCCTCGACGATGGCGCGCACCAGATCGCTCTCGACCATGTGCGTGAGTTCGCGGTAGTGGCCCGGCTGCTCCGAGGTCGATGACGCCACGATCTGGAACGTGTCGAGCGCGTAGCCGTTGTTGGCGGTGTGCACCCGCGCGTCCAGGATGCTGAAACCCGCCTTGTCGAAATAGCCGCAGATGCGTGCGAACAGGTCGGCCTGGTCGGCGGCGTACACCAGCACTTGGAGCCCCTCGCCAGCCAGTGACTGGCGGGCCCGCACCACGGGCTTGGCGGTGCCCACATGGCGCGACAGATGCCGCGTATGCCAGGCGATGTCCGCTGCTTCAGGGCGCATGAAGTAGCTGACGTCCAGCGTGGCCCACAGCGCCTTGTGGGCGTCAAAGGGCAGGGCGCTGAGCGCGAGCAGCACCAGGGCTTCGCGCTTGCGGCCTTCGATTTCGGCTGCGGCATCCGGCGCGCGACCGCCCAGCGCGCGCAGGGTGGCGCGGTACAGGTCTTCCAGCAGCTTGCCCTTCCAGGCGTTCCAGACCTTGGGGCTGGTGCCGCGGATGTCGGCCACCGTGAGCAGGTACAGCGCCGTCAGATAGCGCTCGTTGCCCACGCGGGCGGCAAAGGCGCTGATGACGTCCGGATCGCTCAGGTCTTCCTTTTGGGCGATGCGGCTCATCGACAGGTGCTCGGTCACCAGGAACTCGATGAGGCTGGCGTCCTTGCGGTCCACGCCGTGCTGACGGCAGAACTGGCGTGCCTCCGCCGCGCCGATTTGCGAATGGTCACCGCCACGGCCCTTGCCGATGTCGTGGAACAGCGCGGCGACGTACAGGATCCAGGGCTTGTCCCAGCCGCCCGCAAGCTGTGAGCAAAACGGGTACTCGTGCGCATGCTCGGCCATGAAGAACCGACGCACGTTGCGAAGCACCATCAGGATGTGCTGGTCCACCGTGTACACATGGAACAGGTCGTGCTGCATCTGCCCCACGATGCGCCGAAACGGCCACAGGTAGCGGCCCAGCACCGAGGTCTGGTTCATCAGCCGCATGGCGTGCGTGATGCCCGCTGGTTCCTGCAGGATGCGCATGAACGCGGCGCGGTTGACCGGGTCGCGCCGGAAGCTGCCGTCCATCACGCCGCGGGCGTTGTACAGCGCGCGCAGCGTGCGGGCCGAAAGGTCTTTGAGGCCCACCGTGGTCTGGTAGAGCAAAAACGTTTCCAGGATCGCGTGCGGGTCGCGCTCGTACAGATCATCGCTGGCCACCTCGATGAGCCCGGCTTTTTCAAAAAAGCGATGGTTGATGGGCCGCGGTTCGTGGGTGGACGGGTTCAGGTGCTCTTCGATGTTGAGCAGCAGGATCTGGCTGAGCTGCGAGACCGCCTTGGCTGCCCAGTAGTACCGGCGCATCAGGCTTTCGCTGGCGCGCATGGGCAGGCGCGCACCGTCCGGCGCGACCGAGCGGTAGCCGAACGTTTCGGCAACTGCCGTCTGCAGGTCAAAGACCAGCCGGTCTTCGTGTCGGCCTGCTGCGGCATGCAAACGCGCACGGATCAGGCACAGCAGGGCTTCGTTGCGCTCGATCTGCCGCACTTCGAAGGCCGTGGCCATGCCACTGGCGGCAAGTTCTCGCCAGTTGCTGCCCAGGCCCGCGGCGCGTGCCACCCACAGGATCATCTGCAGGTCGCGCAGCCCGCCGGGCGACTCTTTGCAGTTGGGCTCCAGCGAATACGGTGTGTTTTCGTACTTGTTGTGGCGCTGGCGCATCTCCAGGGTCTTGGCGACCAGAAATGCTTGGGGATCGAGCTGGGCGCGGTAGCGTTTCTGAAATTGGTCAAACAGTGCCGAATCGCCGCAGACCAGGCGTGCCTCCAGCATGGAGGTCTGCACGGTCACGTCGGCGGCGGCCTCGGC
>JBKCTS010000116.1:0-11591 GCA_046318695.1 Acidovorax sp. | reverse complement strand
GCGGTGCGCGGCCCAGCGTGCGGTGTCTTTTTCGGCCACGTAGGCCAGCGGGCGGATCACCACATGCCGGCCGTCGTCACTCACCAGCTTCGGGGGCATGCTTTTCATCTTGCCGCCAAAGAACATGTTGAGCAGCAGGGTCTGCAGGATGTCGTCGCGGTGGTGGCCCAGCGCGATCTTGGTGCAGCCCAACTCATCGGCCACGCGGTACAAAATGCCCCGGCGCAGCCGGCTGCACCGGCTGCAGGTGGTCTTGCCCTCCGGGATCAGCTTCTTGACGATGCTGTAGGTGTCTTCGTTTTCGATGTGAAAGGGCACGCCGGTGCTGGTCAGGTAGTCGGGCAGCACATGCTCTGGAAAGCCGGGCTGCTTTTGGTCCAGGTTGACGGCCACCAGATCAAAGTGGATGGGCGCGCGGGCCTTGAGCTTGAGCAGGATGTCCAGCAGGGCATAGCTGTCCTTGCCGCCGGACATGCACACCATCACCTTGTCGCCTTCTTCAATCATGTTGAAGTCAACAATGGCCTTGCCGACTTCGCGGCACAGGCGCTTTTCAAGCTTGTGGGTTTCGCGCTCGATCTTCATGCGGGCGGTGCCCTGGCTCGATTGCGCGGGGCCATCGGTCCAGCCGGATGAAGGTGCGGCGCTGGCGTCCATGGCGTGTTTCATCAAGGGGGTCATAGGCTCACCACTGTCCTGTCTCGACGCGAATGGCCACTTCGCAGTCGTCAAAAATTTCCAGCTTGGCGATCTTCACCCGCACGCCCAGCACGCCGGGTAGCTGCATCAGGCGGTTGGCCAGCTTGCCGATCAGGCTCTCGAGCAGGTTCACGTGCTCGGCCGTGCACTCGTCAATGATGATCTGCCGCACCTTGCGGTAGTCCAGCACGTGGCTGATGTCATCGTCGTGGGGGGCCAGCGGTTGCACGCCCAGGCTCAGTTCGGCATCGACCTGGATGGGCTGGGGGTCGGTCTTTTCGTGGTCGAGGATGCCCAGGTTGGCATCAAAGCGCAAGCCGGTGAGCGTTAAGGTCTGGTGGCCATTCCTTGGGGTGACGTTCGCGGTTGAGGTGATCAATTTTGTCACCATGGTTTGATGAACACACGTTCCACACCGACCGATGCACAGTCGGGATATACGTCGGGTTTTCGGGTGGAGACACGCACGGCGTGAATGTCCTGCCTTCTTAGCAAAGCATCAGAAATTGCATCGCAAAGCGTTTCCTGCAATTCATGATGGCGATTGCCCACATGTTCCACGATTGTTTTTCTGATGAAGTCGTAGTCGACCGTTTCCGATATGTCGTCTTTTGTCGCTGGCGCAAAGTCAAGCTTCACGCAAAGATCAACGTCAAACCAGATCCGTTGTGGTGCTTCACGCTCAAAGTCGTGTACGCCAATTCGAACCATCACCTCATGCTGGCGAAGGCTCAGTGCCCGGCAATGCGTCGCCAGCCGCGAGTCTATGGCCCCAAAGGAGAGAAGAATGGAGTTCATCGGTCTGCGGCCTCTTCAATGGCCCACATGACATCCCGGCTCAGTGGAATGAGATGCTGGCCGTTGTCGGCCCTGAGCGTGCATCCATTGATGCTGGTGTTCTGTGCCATGAACAGCGCACAGAGGGCTACGTCTGCGGGTTCAATGCGCTTTTGAATCAAGTTGACCAAGCTCGCTCGATCGAAGTTGGATTGGGTTTGGGGGCCGCTCAGATAAAGAAGTCCAGGCGAGAGCCCGCACACCCTTACAGCAGGCGCCAAAGCTTGCGCCTGAAGCGCCACGCTGCGCTCCAGTGCCAGCTTACTCACCGTGTAGGAGAAGTAATCGGGATTGAGGTTGTGCACTTTCTGGTCGAGCACGTGGATCACGCAGTGCTCTCCATTTGTCACGTCAGTGGCCCCGCGCAGGTGGTTGTACAGTGCGTTCGCCAAAAGCAGCGGGGTTGCGGTGTTGATTTGAAAGTGCTTTTGCAATGCCTGTGCTGTTGCAGAAGGGCCATCGTCAGCTTCGAAAATAGAGGCGTTGTTGACAATGCACTGCGGAGCTTTACCCGTAAGTTCCACGCACCGATTCATCAAGTTTTCTGCGGCATTCCCCTCTGAAAGATCCATGTCGACGAGTTGGCAAGAGCCTCCCAAATCATGAATCGCTTTTTGGGTTGCTTGCGCACCGTCTTTGGACGTGCGGTAGTGGCACAGTACGTTCCAGCCCGCTTTTGTAAAAGCAAACGCTATTTCTCTGCCCAGTCGATGGGCGCCACCCGTGATCAAGACCCATCTTTTACTCTTCATATGGTTATTGCTCCGCAGTCGTGGGCTGAGGCTTTGTCAGCTCTTGTGCTTCAAGTATGCCGCGCACAAAAAAGCCAAGATCCTGTGCGAAATACAGCTTTTCGATAGGGCGTAGCAAAAAGTCATCTGCAAGAGTGCGAAAGAACAGTAGCGCCCTTCCCCCATCGTCTCCGCCGTACTCTGCCAACTCAGCATTCAATTGGTAACCCTCCGCCCGAGCGCCTGCAATCACATGGCGATATGCTGAAAGCGCGGGGTTTTTGTCTAGCGATCCATCAGGCACGATCGTGTCAGGGAGGCTGAACATCACGTTCACTTTGCGTACGTTCAACTCCACACTGAAGCGCAGGGGGTGTTTCAAAGGACTTTGCCCTGGTTGCGCTGCCAGAGCGTATGTGGCTCGGCAACCTGTACGTAAAAGCGCAGTCAGCTGGAGCTTGCGTGATTGACAGGCAATTTCTTGCACTTGTAGCGGAATGAGCTTGTCAAGAATCGCATTGGTGATGTTGGCGAGGCGCTTTTCGCTGCGTTGCCCAAACACCAGACCGATCACGATGAGGCTGACAGGCAGCGCCACGGTAAGCAAGCTGATGGCAGCAGTCATGGATTCGCGGTCGCCATTGAACGCGCTCCATATGACCAACCCAAGGCCGCCAAGCATGACTGCTAGAAATACAATGACCAGGATGCCACGGGCCCATAGCGGCAGGGCCAAGGACTGTAACCACCGCACAACCTCGGAAGATGGTTGTGCACTAGACGAGTTGGACGAATCGCTCATTTGATCTGTTCAGAGGGCGCGTAGTTAGCGGCCAAATTATGACTGTCCTCTCCAATGAAATTGCCGCCCACATCACCCAGGCCATTGCCGCCGCCGGTGGCTGGCTGGGTTTTGACCGCTTCATGGCCCTGGCCTTGTACACGCCCGGCCTGGGCTATTACGCCAACGACTCCGCCAAGTTCGGTGCCATGCCCGAGTCGGGCAGCGACTTTGTGACCGCGCCCGAGCTGACGCCGCTGTTTGGCCAGACGCTGGCCGTGCAGGTGGGGCAGGCGCTGGCGCACACCGGCACCGATGAGGTGTGGGAGTTCGGCGCGGGCTCGGGCGCACTGGCGCTGCAACTGCTCGATGCGCTGGGCGACCAGGTGCGGCGCTACAGCATCGTCGATCTGTCGGGCAGCCTGCGCGCGCGCCAGCAGGCCAGGCTGGCCGCCCATGCCCACAAGCTGCGCTGGGTGGATGCGCTGCCCGACACCTTCAGCGGCGTGGTGGTGGGCAACGAGGTGCTGGACGCCATGCCGGTGCAGCTGCTGGCGCGCCACGGTGGCCACGAAGGCGGCGTGTGGCATGAGCGCGGCGTGGTGCTGGCCGAAGACGGCCGCTTTGCCTGGGCGGACCGGCCCACCCAACTGCGCCCACCCGTTGAGATCGAAGGCCCGCAGGACTACCTGACCGAGATCCACGCGCAGGCCGAAGGATTCATCCGCACCCTGGCCGACCGGCTCACGCGTGGCGCGGTCTTTCTGCTGGACTACGGCTTTGGCGAGGACGAGTACTACCACCCCCAGCGCCACATGGGCACCGTGATGTGCCACCAAGGGCACAGGGCCGACGGCGACCCGCTGGTGCAGGTGGGCCTCAAAGACATCACCGCCCACGTCAACTTCACCGCCATGGCGCTGGCTGCACAGGATGCGGGGCTTCATGTGCTGGGCTACACCACGCAGGCGCACTTCCTCATCAATTGTGGATTGCTATCAAAAATGGAGCTATTACCGCAGGCGCATCGCGCGGCGGCGGCCAAATTGATCATGGAACACGAGATGGGTGAGCTGTTCAAGGTGCTGGCGCTGGGCGCGGGCGAAGCGTGGGAGCCGCTCGGGTTTGTGCACGGCGACCGCTCGCACCGGTTGTGATGCAGGCAGCATGTTCCGCTGGCTTCTCGTCATTTTTTTGGCCCTGATGCTCATCAGCTGGCTCACACCGCTGCTGCGCCGACTGGGCTTTGGGCGCTTGCCGGGGGATTTTCGCTTCCGGTGGTTGGGGCGGGACTGGGATGTGCCGCTGGCGTCCACGCTGCTGCTGAGTTTTGTGGTGAGCCTGCTGACCCGGCTTCTTTAGCCCGCATATTTCACCAGGGACGCGCCCGAGTGGGCTGTGATGCAGTGCGCTGGCAAGGCGCGACAACGCTGCGGGCTCGTGCCCGCGAGGAGGAGCAACGCAGGCAGCGTGCCGCAGCACGGCTCAATCGGGTGTGTGGCGCTCGATCCAAATTGGATTTGGCACTCAAAGCCAGGAAAGTGAGTATTCATGCAGTGTCGCGGCACATAGGACAGCGACCTGGTGACATATGCGGGTTAGGGCCTGCCGCCCGCCCTTGAAACACGGGGCGGGGGCCGCCATGTGCAAAGTCAGAGAACTTGCGAGTTGCCCATGACCGACGCCCTGCACATCGTTTGTCCCCACTGCCACACCACCAACCGCGTGCAGGCCGCCCAGTTGGGCGATTCGCCCGACTGCGGCAGCTGCCACCGCCCTCTGTTTACGGGGGAACCGCTGGATCTGGATGCCGCGAACTTCGACCGGCATGTGGAGCGCAACCACATCCCCGTGCTGGTGGACTTCTGGGCCCCTTGGTGCGGCCCCTGCCGCCAGATGGCGCCCGCCTATGCACAGGCCACGCGCACGCTGGAGCCCGCAGTGCGCCTGGCCAAGCTCGATACCGAAGCCCAGCCGCAGATTGCGGCGCGATACGGCATCCGCAGCATTCCGACCATGATCTTGTTCAGCCAGGGGCGCGAGGTGGCGCGGGTATCCGGCGCGCTGGGCGCGGCCGATATTGCGCGCTGGGTGCGCACCGCGATGCCGCGCTGACGGGCTTCAGCGAAGACCCAGCGCGTGGTCCAGCGAAAGCCGACCGCCGCCCCGCCCAGCCAGGTAGAGCATCAGCCCGGCCCACGACAGATGCGTGGGCCACGCATCGGGGTACACAAAGACCTGAATGACCAGCGTCATGCCCAGCAGGGCCAGGGCCGACAGCCGGGTGAGCAGCCCCAGTATCAGCAGAATCGGGAACACGTGTTCGGCCACGGTGGCCATTTGCGCCGCCAGCTCCGGGGGCAGCAGGGGCAGCCGGTATTCCTCGCGAAACAGGGCGTAGGCACTGTCGGACACGCTGAACCAGCCATCGACTGTGGTGCGTGCTGACATCCAGAAAATCGCCGCGATGCCCACGCGGTTGACCAGCGCCAGCAGGCTGTGCGGGGTGAGCCATGCCGCGGCATCGGCCAGGCGAGCCAGCGGTGCGCGCAGGCCGGTCGATGCAACCGGTACAGGGGTTTGGGCCGTGGTGGGGGTCATGGGGTCTCCTGGGTGGCAGTGTTTGAACAAAGCAATGAAGCGCCGGACACCAGCGCGCCCGCGTCCAGCAGCGTGCGCAGCAGGGTGGTCAGGTCAGCGTGCGGGTCGGCAGCCAGTGCCTGCGAGGTAGCGGCCTCCAGCGGCTGGCCGTGCGCGCACGCGTCCATGAACGCCACCCCGGCCCGGTCGATGGGGCGCCAGGTCACGGCGGCTTCGGGCCGCGCAAGCAGTCCGCCGTCGCCCGTCCAGTGCAGCGGTTCGGGCACCGGCAGGCCGTCTCGGTGGTGCCGCCACAGGGTGTAGGCCGGGTGCTCGTCGCACCAGGCCCAGCGCGCGGCGGGGTGGGGGCGCAGGTTGAGTTGCGCGAGTGCGTCCTGGGGCTGCTGTGCGAGCCAGGCGGGTGTAATGGCCTCGGCATCTGCGGCCAGATGGCACTCGGTCCAGCAGCGGTCCAGGCGCGCCACGGCGGGCAGATAAGGCAGTTCGGCCGCTGGCGCAAAGCCCGCCAGAAAATCGGCAAAACCGGCGCCGTAGTCCATCAGCAGCCCGTCGTGGGGCGGCTGGGCGCGGGCAAACACGGCAGCGGCCGCACGAAACCACGCTTCGCCCACGAGCTGGCACACGGTGGGGTAATTGGCCTGCAGCGCATCAATGCAGCCCTTGGCCGTGGTGTTGCGGTACACGGCAAAACCCGGTTGCGCTTGCAAGGCTGCCAGCCAGGGCGCAGCGGCTGCGGGGGGCGTGGCTGTCAGTGCACGGGAGAAGCCGTCCTGGAACTCGCTTAGCAGCATGGCGCGCGCTCCCTGGATGCTGCGCACGTGGCCTGCGCGGCGGCCAGCATGCTGTGGGCCTGGCTGCGTTCGACCAGCAGCTCGTCAAAGCCGGGCAACTGGTCGTCCCGCTCGATGAGCGTGGGTATGGGCCCGGTGCGCGCGATCACCTGCGCGTACAGCGCCCACACGGCCGGTGCCACCGGCGCATCGTGGCTGTCGATCAGCAAGGCGTTGCCGTGCACCGGGTCGGCGTGGTGGCCTGCAAGGTGGATCTCGGCCACGGCGTGCAGGGGAAAGGCCTCCAGATAGGCCTCGGCGCGGGTGCCCAGGTTGTGGGCGCTCACATGGACGTTGTTGACATCCAGCAGCAGCGTGCAACCTGTGCGGCGCACCAGCTCGGTCAGAAATTCGGTTTCGCTCCAGTCGTGGCCTTCAAGGTGCAGGTAGTGCGTGGGGTTTTCGATGGCAATGGGTTGCCCGAGCGCGTCCTGCGTGCGGGCAATGTTGCCAGCGATGCGGTGCAGCGCCGCCGTGGTGCGCGGAAACGGCAGCAGGTCGGGCAGATACTGGCCGCGCCACGCCGACCACGCCAGGTGCTCGGACACGATCACGGGCTCGATGCGCTGCACCAGCGCCGCAAGCCGCGCCAGGTGGCATTCGTCCGGGGGCGCATCGGCGGCCAGCGACAGCGAGACGCCGTGCAGCGCCACAGGGTGCTGCGCCCGGATGGCCTGCAGCCACGCCATGCGCGGACCGCCGTCGGCCAGGTAGTTCTCGGGGTGCACCTCCCACCACAAGCCGGGCGCGCGGCAGTGCAGTGCCTCGGCGTAGTGCTGGGGCTTGAGCCCCAGCCCTGCGGTCAGGGTGGGCGGCAGCGACGCGGCGGTGACCATGCGCTTGCGCCGTGCCTCAGGCCTTGACGGGCGTCAGCGAGCCCATGCCCTTGGGCGTCTTGATCGAGGTGCAGGTGCCCGCGGGCACGTACTTCCAGGCGTTGCCCTGGTAGTCCATCTTGGAGCTGCCCGCGCAGGTGGTGCCAGGGCCGGCAGCGCAGTCGTTCTTGCCGGCCATCGAGACGCCGTAGCATTTTTCCATGGCGGGTTTGGCGCCATCGGCGGGCTTGCTCTGCGCCTGGACTGCAGCGCTGGATGCAATAGCGGCAAGGGCGAGGGCGCCAAGGGCCAGGGGGTGCTTCGTGGTCATGTGAAATCTCCGGAAGGTAAGGTTGGGTTGAGTTAAGGTGTGCGGCCGCTTGCGGCCAGACCGGTCTGCCGTGCGTCAGGGCTCTGCAGTCCGGTCTGTGAGGTAGTTCGCCCTGCACTGCGTGGCGGTTACATGCCCAGACAAAATACCGTGCGTTTTATTTTTCGCCCCGGCTGTAACCGCGGCGTAGGCGCATACGAATACCAACGGGAGACGTCATGGAGAGTGAAGAACGGCTGCGCGGGCTGCTTTTGCAGGCGTTGGATGCCGATGCCGCCGCCTACCAGCGGTTTTTGAAGGAGCTCAGCGCCCATCTGCGTGCCTTTTTGCGCCGCCGGTTGGCACAGTGGCCCCACGCGGTGGAAGACCTGGTGCAGGAGACGCTGCTGGCGGTGCACAACCAGCGCCACACCTACCAGCGCGACATGCCGGTGACGGCGTGGGTGCACGCGATTGCGCGCTACAAGCTGGTGGATTGGCTTCGCTCCCATGCCGTGAGGGATGCCCGCAACGACTCGCTGGACGATGCGGACGAGCTGTTTTCCAGCAGCGACAGCGAGGCGGCCGAGGCGCGTCGCGACCTGGCCCAGTTGTTGCAGACGCTGCCGGACCGCCAGCGCCTGCCCATCGTGCATGTGAAGCTGGAAGGTTTGTCGGTGGTCGAGACGGCGCGGCTGACGGGGCTGTCGGAATCGGCCGTCAAAATCGGCGTGCACAGGGGGCTCAAGGCCCTGGCCGCCAAGATCAGGGGAATGTGATGAAAACCGATGATTTGATCCATGCATTGGCCGCGCATCCGCAGGTGGTGGATGCCCGCGCTATCGAACAGCGTTTTGCGCTGGCGGCACTGGCTGGCGTGGGCGGTGCCGCCGTGCTGATGGTCTCCTTCTACGGGCTTCTGCCCGATTTTGCGCATGCGATGGTGCTGGCCATGTTCTGGGGCAAGCTGCTTTTTGCCGCCGCCCTGGCCGCCGGGGGCCTGGCCGTGGTGCGACGACTGGCGCGCCCGGGGTGGGCGGTGGGCCGCACGGCCGCAGCCCTGGCCGTGCCGCCGCTGGTGCTGTGGGCACTGGCGCTGGCCGCGCTGGCGCTGGCTGCGCCGCAGGACCGGCTGGGGCTGGTGCTGGGCAGCACCTGGCGCACCTGCCCGTTCAACATCGCCTTCCTGTCGATACCTGCGTTGGCGGGATCGTTGTGGGCGCTGCGGGGCGCAGCCCCCACGCGGCCGGCCCTGGCAGGCGCTGCTGCCGGGCTGCTGGCGGGCGCGCTGGGCGCACTGGTGTATGCGCTGCATTGCCCGGAGATGGCAGCGCCGTTCCTGGCCGTGTGGTACGTCGCGGGCATGGCCCTGCCGACCCTGCTGGGCGCCGTGCTGGGGCCGCGGCTGCTGCGCTGGTGATTGCCGTCGGGTGCCCTGCGCTCAGGCGCCCACCCGCTTGCTGTAAGCGCGAAACACAGTGTCCTGCGTCCAGCCCAGCGACTCGTAGAGCGCCTGAGCGGCGGTATTCGTGTGCGCGGTGGTCAGGTCCATGCGCACCATGCCATCGCGCTGCGCCGTGGCGTGCGCCGCCAGCAGCAGGCAGCGTCCGGCGCCGCTGCGGCGTGCGTCCGGGGTCACAAACAGGTCGTACAGCGTGTAGGTGGGTGCAGCCTCGACCGAGCAGTACGTGGGGTACAGCTGGCAAAAGCCGGCTGCGCTGCCCGCGGCATCCAAGGCCAGCAAGACGACGGATTCCCCGCGTGCGAGGCGCTCGGCGATGAACCGCCGTGCGCCCGCAAGATCGGGTGCTTGCCCGTAGAACTGCCGGTAGGCGTCGAACAGCGGCGCGAGGGTGTCAGCGTCGGTCGGGGTGGCGGTGCGTATGTGCATGGCAGTCCGGGGGGAGTGGAGCAGGGGGGCACAGGCCAACGGCAGCTGCGATCGGGTGGCGATGGTAACGTCAGCCGCACCAGAGTTGTCCCATGGGCGCACGCCTCGGGCGTTGTCCATGCCCGGCTGCTGGATTTTGACCTGGCGGTCTTTAAAACATACTATCGGGTCACTTTTTCAATCTATGGGCTTAGGAGCCGTCATGCGTTCATCCGCGCTTGCAGTTTCCCCGCCCGCCCTTCGCGTGGCGGCTCTGCTGACGCTTGCCGCGCTGGGGGGCGGTCTGTCGCTGGGTGTGCGCGCCCAGGCCTTTGACGCTGTGCGCCTGTACGGTGCCGCGCCCGACCGCAATGGCGGCACCGTCGGCCTGGCCGTGGTGGCCGGGCATCAGTACATGGGGTCGGACGAGCGCCGCACCCGGGTGTATCCGGCCATCGACTACCGCTGGGCCAGCGGCTGGTTCGCCGGCACCATGAACGGGCTGGGCTACAACTTCTCACGCCAGCCGGGCGTGCAGTACGGCTTGCGCATGACGGCGGATTTCGGGCGTGACGAAACTCGCTCCGTGGTGCTGCGCGGCCTGGGTGATGTGGATGCGCGCCCGGAACTGGGCGCGTTCTACAACCGGCAGCCCACGGCGCATACCTTTGTCACGTCATCCTTGCGCTATGGCTCGGGCCAGGGGCGCGATGGCCTGCTGATTGACCTGGGCGCGGGTGTGACGGCACCCTTGGCTCCCGCTTGGCGCGTCGGTGCGGGCGTGGCGGCCACCTGGGCCAACGCGCAATACATGCAGTCGTACTTCGGGGTGGACGCCGCTCAGTCGGCCCGCAGTGGCCTGGGTCTGTACCGGGCCAGTGCCGGGATGCGCGACGTCCGCGTGTCGGTTTCGGCAACCTATGCGATTTCGCCGCGCTCATCCGCTACGGCGGGGCTGTCTTACAGCCGTCTTCTCGGCGATGCGGCCGATAGCCCGATCGTGCGGGACCGTGCTGGCTTGAACGGAGTTCTGGCAGTCACCTACGCTTTCTGACGGAGGCCTGCTTCGATGGCTGCTGCGCATTCCCGCCCTGCGCGGCGCAATGCAGATCGCGATTCAGCCTAAAAACGGCAGTTGGATGCATTTGCCAGCGCTGCTGTTGGGGCGCCAGGCAAGGCGCGACGACGCGGCAGGCTCGTGCCTGCAAGGAGGAGCAACACGGCATGGCGCTCCCAAAGCGGTGCTGGCAAGTGCATAGCGCTGTCACCCCAAAGGTGAGGCTGCGAAAACGACGCAAGACCCGAGGCCACGCGGTGTGCGGCAAGACTACAAGCGGTCAACTGCCGTTTTTAGGTTCAGTCCGCCCCGTCGCGCTGCAGCCATTGCCCCACCGCCGCCACCCGCGCCTGGTGGATCAGCGCGCCCACCTGCGGGCCGCTCAGGCCGCGGGCCTCTGCGGTGGCTGCAATGTCCCGCGTGACCACGCCCTGCACCGCGCTCAGCACGGCCAGCAGGCGGGGGCGTTGCGGGTAGGCCGTGTCTTCCAGCCCCAGCCGCCCCCGCGCATCGCACTCGCAGGCCAGCAGGATGCGGGCAAACCGCTCGGGCTTGCGGATGGCGTCGCAGCGTTCGAGCAGGCGCACCAGCGCCGCGGCCGACAGCTCGCCGCTGCGGTGGATGTTGCCGTGCTCGCGCGCCACCACATCGGCCGTTTCGCGGCAGTCCACGGGCACCCGCAGCCGCTCGGCGATGTCGTTGAGCAGCCGCGCGCTGCGCTCTTCGTGGCCAATGTGGCGCGGCAGCACATGGGCGGCCGTGGTGCCCTTGCCCAGGTCGTGCGCCAGGCAGGCAAAGCGCACCGCCAGCGGCGCCTGCAAACGGGCCGCCATGTCCAGCACCATCATCAGGTGCACGCCGGTGTCCACCTCGGGGTGGTACTCGGCGCGCTGGGGCACGCCCCACAGGCGGTCCACCTCGGGCAACAGCACGGCCAGCGCGCCGCAGGCGCGCAGCACCTCGAACATGCGCGAGGGCTTTTCTTCCATCAGTCCGCGCGCCAGCTCCTGCCACACGCGCTCGGCCACCAGATGGTCCACCTCGCCGTGCGCCACCATCT
>JBKCTS010000115.1:0-13083 GCA_046318695.1 Acidovorax sp. | reverse complement strand
GTCACGGCCCGCAGGCCGCGCACCATGGCTTTGCCGCCGCGCGCCACCACGAAGTCGCGCAGCAGGCCCGAACACGGCTCCACCTGCACTTGCGGGTAGCCCTTGACGGCTTCGCGGACCATGTCGATACGCTCTTGCAGCGAAAACAGGGTCTTCTTGTGGTGACCAGCGGCCACGGCGACGATCAGATGATCAAAGAGCTGCGTGGCACGGCGCACCACATCCTCGTGTCCCAGGGTGATGGGATCGAACGTGCCGGGATACACGGCAATCACGTTCCGGGCCATGGCGGGTGTCTCCTCGATGGCGAATGGTCATGGGCACCGGGCACAAGGGCCGGCCGGGCTGCGTGGGCGCATTATGCAGCGCAGCGTGCCCGGGGCACCGCCGCAGCCATGCGACGGATTTCCAAATTGAGACACTATTGAGTCGGCATCAACCAACTTGAATGCGTTGATGCGGTTCGAAGCTCTGCGCAAGGCTTCGACAGGCTCAGCCCGAACGGCTGGTTCAAGTTCAAAGGTGCCGACTCAATAAGTGCGGCGCAGCAGGTGGGCATGCACGGCACCGGCCTTGAGATGCCGGTACAGCGCCAGGCCCAGCGGTGCCAGACGCTCGTCGGGCCACCGCGCGGGCGCCTCCAGATAGACAAAACCGCCCTGTGCCACCGCACGGGCGGCGGCCTGGAGGGCTGGCTCGAACAGGTCGCTGTCAAAAGGGGGATCCAGCAGCACCAGGTCGAGGCTGCCGGGTGCCGCCAGACCGAGGGCCGCGACGCCATCGCCGCGCTGCACGCGCACCGCGCTGGCCTCCAGCCGCTGCTGCAGTTGGTGCAACTGCGCGACCAGGGCGGCATCGTTTTCCACCAGCAGCACGGCAGCGGCACCGCGGGACGCGGCCTCCAGCCCCAGCGCACCGGTGCCAGAGAACGCATCCAGGCAGCGCCAGCCGGTGAGGTCCTGGCCCAGCCAGTTGAACAGGGTCTCGCGCACGCGGTCGGGCGTTGGGCGCAGGCCGGGGCGGCTGGCCACGGGCAGGCGCGTGCGCTTCCACTGCCCGCCAATGATGCGGATCTCGCCCGCGCCTTTGGGTGCGGCTGCAGCGGCTGCCGCTTTGACCCGGGCCGCCGCTTTGGGGCTGCCACGCGTGGCGGGCGCTGCGGCGGCCGCCGCCTGGGCCCGGCGGATCTCGGCGGTGATGGCGCTGCCGCGCAGGGTGGAGCGGCTCACGGCTTGCCCCCCACCACCACGGTCACCATGCGGTCGGGTTGCAGCTTGCGGGCCAGGGCGGCGCGCACGTCGGCCACGGTCAGCGCCTCTACCTTCTGGGTCCACTCGTCCAGGTAGTTCAGCGGCAGATCATTCCAGGCAATGTTGGCCACGTTGCCCAGCAGCTTCTTGTTGCTGTCGATGCGCAGCGCAAAGCCGCCGATGAGGTTGTCCTTGGCGGCGCGCAGCTCGGCCTCGGTGGGGCCTTCGGCCACGTAGCGGCTGATCACGTCACGCGAGACATTCACGGCCTGGGCGGCCTGGTCAGGGCGCGTTTGCAGGCCCACGGTGAAAGCCCCGGCGTGCAGGCCGCCCGCAAAGTAGCTGTACACGCTGTAGCTCAGGCCACGCTTTTCGCGCACCTCGCTGGTCAGGCGCGAGACAAACCCGCCGCCGCCCAGGATGTGGTTGCCCACCAGCAGCGCCAGGAAGTCCGGGTCGCGCCGGGCAAAGCCGGGCTGGCCAATCAGCACATGGGCCTGGGCTGAGGCGAACGGGATGTTGAGCTCCACCGGCGCGGTGAGCGCGGCGATTTCGCCCACGGGTGGCAGCGGCGCACAGCCCGTGCTGGCGGGCAGGCGTGACAGCAGCGTGGCGACCAGCGTCTGGGCCTGCGCGCGCGACACGGCACCCACGATGCTCACCTTGGCCCGGCAGCTGGCGACCAGTTGGGCGTGGAAGGCCTGCATGTCGGCCACCTGGATGCGCATGAGCGAATCTTCGGTGGTACGCGTGCCGTAGGGGTGGCTGCCATACACGGCGGCGGCAAAGGCGTGGCCCGCCACGGTGGCCGGGCGCGTGTTCGCCTCCTTGAGGCTGGCGATCCAGCGCGCGCGGTCGCGCGGCCACACATCAGCCGGCCAGCTCGGCTCGCCGATCTGCCGCGCGGCCAGCCGGGCTGCGCGGTCCAGAAGGGACGGGTCGGTCAGCGACCGCAGCACGTAGCGCATCGCGTCGTTGTCGGCGCTGGCGTCAAAGCTCGCGCCCAGGTCGGCCCAGGCCTCGCCCAGGGCGTTTTCATCCAGTGCAGGCTCGCTGCCAGTGGCCTTCACACCCTTGGAAGCCATGCTGGCCACGGCGCTGGCCAGCCCCGCCTGGCCCGCCGGGTCGCGGCGGCTGCCAGCGTCAAAGTCGATCTGCACATCCACCATGGGGATGACCGGGCTTTCCACCAGCCACACCTTCGCGCCGCTGGGCTCCGTCCAGTGCTGAATGGGCAGCAGCGCCCAGGCAAAATTGGTATAAAAAACGGCTGTCGCGCACGCCAGCAAAGCATTTTTTGCTATATTTTTGATAGTTTTCATGTCCAAGGGTGTCCAAGCGCACGTTCAGCGGATGACGCTGCCGGGTGGCAGCGTGGGGCGGGCGCGCGGGGCGTCCAGGGGCTGCGGCAGCAGCGTGGCCGCCGTGAGCTGGTCGTCCCCAAAATACTTGGCGGCCACGGCCTGCACCTCGGCCGGGGTCACGGTGCGCAGCAGGGCCAGCAGCTTTGCGTTGGCCTGCAGTGGAAAGCCCTGCACCCAATTGCTGCCCAGCTCCTGCGCCTGGTTCATCACCGAGTCGCGCTCGTACACGGTCGATGCGATCCACTGCGTCTTGACCCGGTTGAGCTCGGCCTCGCGCACGCCGTCCTGGGCCACGCGGGCCACTTCGGCGCGCAGGGCTTGCTCCACCTCGGCGGCCGTCTTGCCTTGCGCCGGTACACCCGTCAACATGAACAGGCTGGGGCCACGGCCCGTGACCATGGCGCCGCTGCTCACGGTGTCGGCCACGCGGTTGTCCCCTTGTGTCAGTGCCCGGTCCAGCCGGGCGCCGTCATACCCGCTGAACACGGCGGCAAGCACCATCAGGGCCAGGGCGTCGCGGTCGCTGGCGGTGAGGTCTTCCACCCGCTCCAGACCCGGCGTGCGAAAGGCCAGTGCCACATAGGCCTGCTCGGCCGGTGCCTTCACGGCAATGCGGCGCAGGCCGCGCTGCTCGGGCTCGATGCGGGGCTTGCGCTCGGGCACGGCGCGGGCAGGAAGGCTGCCGTAATACTTCTCGGCCAGGGCGCGCACTTTTTTCACATCGACATCGCCGGCCACCACCACGGCGGCATTGGCGGGCGTGTACCACTGGCGGTGAAAGGCCCGCACGTCGTCGGGCGTCATGGCATCCAGGTCGCTCATCCAGCCCACCACCGGGCGGCGGTAGGGCGATGCGATGAAGCTGGTGGCAAACAACTGCTCGGCCAGCAGGGCGCGGGGCTGGTCTTCGGTGCGCAGGCGGCGCTCTTCCTTGACGACCTCGATTTCCTTTTTGAACTCTTCATCGGGCCATTGGTTATTGGCAAACCGGTCGGCCTCCAGCCGCATCACGTCTTCCAGGCGATGCGCCGGAATCTGCTGGTAGTAGCCGGTGTAGTCGCGGCTGGTGAAAGCATTTTCACGCCCACCCAGGGCGGCCACGCGGCGCGAGAAATCGCCGGGTTTCAAGGTTTTGGAGCCCTTGAACATCATGTGTTCGAGCACATGGGCTACGCCCGTGGTGCCGTCCACCTCATCCATCGAGCCCACGCGCACCCACAGCATGTGCACCGCCGTGGGGGCCCGGTGGTCGGGCTGCACGATGAGCTGCATGCCGTTTTTGAGCGTGAATTGCTGCGCGGTTGAGACGGGGGCTGGCTCGGAAGATGTGGCTTGGGAGACCGGGGCGGTGGCCGCAGCCGAAGCCCCGGCAACAAGGCAGGCCGCAAGGGCCAAAAGGGTGAAAGCGTGTTTCATAGAATGCAATGATTCTAAGAACCCGCCAATGTTCAGTTTTTTCAAGAAAAAGCCTGCCGCCCCGACCACCGAGTTAGTGCAGCCGCCAGCGGTGCCGCCACCCTCCCAAGGCTCCGCGCCTGTGCCGGTGGAGGCGCAGGTATCGCAAGACCCGGCCTCGGGCATCGCCGCGGTGCCCGGGCTGGGCTGGTTACGCAACCCCTTCGCCTCGCGCGCCCCCGAGGCAGCGCCCGCGCCCGGCGCGCCACCGGCCGCTGTGCCGCATGCGCCTCAAGCCCCGGCCCCGGCCTCCCCAGGGATCAGCGAGCCCGAGCAACGCAAGGGCTGGCTGGAGCGCCTGCAATCCGGCCTGCGCAAAACAGGCTCCAGCATCACCACCGTGTTCACAGGCACCCGGATCGACGATGCCTTGTACGAAGAGCTGGAAGAAGCGCTGCTGATGGCCGACACCGGCGTGAAAGCCACCACCCAGCTTCTGGCCGACCTCAAGCGCCGGGTGAAGGAGGCCAAGGCCACCGACCCCGCAGCCGTCAAGGGCCTGCTGGCCGATGCGCTGGCCGACCTGCTGCGCCCGCTCGAAAAACCCCTGGTGATCGGCCAGCACACGCCCACGGTGATCATGGTGGCGGGTGTCAACGGCGCGGGCAAGACGACCTCGATTGGCAAGCTCACCAGGCACCTGGCCGACGAAGGTGCCAGCGTGCTGCTGGCGGCGGCCGACACGTTTCGCGCCGCGGCGCGCGAGCAGTTGGGCGTCTGGGCCCACCGCAACACGGTCGAGATCGTCAGCCAGGAAGGCGGCGACCCGGCCGCCGTGAGTTTTGATGCCGTGACGGCCGGCAGGGCCCGCGGCAAAGATGTGGTGCTGATCGACACCGCCGGGCGCCTGCCCACCCAGTTGCACCTGATGCAGGAGCTGCAAAAAATCAAACGCGTGGTGACCAAGGCCGACGCCACGGCCCCGCACGAGGTGCTGCTGGTGATTGATGGCAACACCGGCCAAAACGCACTGGCGCAGGTGCGCGCATTTGACGACGCGCTGCAACTCACCGGCCTCATCGTGACCAAGCTGGACGGCACCGCCAAAGGCGGCGTGCTGGCCGCCATCGCGCAAGAGCGCCCCGTTCCGGTGTATTTCATCGGCGTGGGCGAGAAGCTGGAAGACCTGGAAACCTTCAACGCCCGCGAATTCGCGCAGGCGCTGCTCTTTTAAGGAAGCTCTGCATAACCCTCGCGAGGATGCGCTGGTGCGGATCGGGATAGGCCACAAGGCGCTTTTTGCAGCCAATAGCCTGGCTATTGACAAGAAAAGCAACGCCGTGGACTGCCCGAGCCCGGGCCCGCGCAGACCGCAGGGAGTTATGCAGAGGTTCCTTAAGCCGCCAGCGGCGGGCCGTTGGCTAAGCCTGCACCACAGGCGGCGGCACCACCACCTCAGACCGCACCCACTGCGCGTAGTCTGCCGACGCCTGCAATGTCTGCACTACCAACTGGGGCAGCGCGTACGCGTGCTGGGAGCGCAGCAGCCCGAACAGGGCGGGCACCGCATCGGGATGGGTCTTGCACACGATGCGCTGCTCGCGGTCTTCTTGCACCACGCCCTGCCACCGAAAATGCGATGTGATGGGCTCCACCTGCACGCAGGCCGCCAGGCGCGCATGCAGCACCGCCTGGGCCAGCCGACGCGCCTGGGCCTCGGTGGCGACCGTGGTGGTCACCATGCACACCTCAAGGAGCGCAAGCGGGGCAGCAGTATCGGCCATGAAAATCTCCGAAGGGATGGCCGCGCAGTCTGCCACGGCACAGGGCACCGCTGCAATGTGCCCCGTGGGCTTGCCGGTGTGCGCCGGTGACGCGGGGCACGCATGCAGCCAGCGCCCCAATTCGTCAGCTATATTTTTAATAGCTATCGACCCATACGCATCGGGCGTAACTGGCTGATATTCTGCAAAATTCTCCACCTACTCCAACGCCCCGTGCGTCCTTGTGGCCGGTCTTGCGGCTTCCCATTTCAAGCCACCGCAACACACCACGCCGGATCTGATCAATCGGCGGGGTGGGTCGCATCCACTCCAGGGGGCGGTGTGCCCTGCACGGTGGCCTGACTCCACAAGGCCTGCACAAACGAGCGGCTCATCAGCACCCACAACAGCACGGGCGCCAGGGCAGTCAAGATGAAAAGGTTGAAGTGAAAGCCAAACGCCACCGCCTCCACCAACCAGGCGGGCGCGCGGGTTTGCGCAAGCACATGGGCTCCCGAGCGATAAAACACGTCGTTGAGCCATTGCAGCGCCACCCCCACCGACGCAAACACCAGCATGACCACAGTGCCCAGCAGCAGCTTGCGCAGCAACGCGGGCGGCCGCGAGGCCAGCAACATGGCCCACAGCAGCACCACGCCATAGCCGTGCACGCGGTAGTCTGCCACCGGCGCCAGCGCGCCCGACCTGCCCTGCCCTGGCGCTGCGATGAACTGCAGGCTGGTCAGCAGCGTGGCCTGGGTATCCGTGAGCCGGTAGGTCACCACCCAGTGAAAGGTGTCTGATACGACCTTGCCAGCGAGAAAAAACACCGGCTCGGCCAACCAGGGCGCCAGCAAGAAGTACCAAACCGGCATCAGGCATAGCAGCCCCAGCACGGATAGCAGCAGGAACAGGGCCAGGGAGTGAGGGCGCGTGCTAGATCGCATGGGCCGCTGAGGCGTTGCGGGTTGGGGCCGCTTGCCGGCCCACCCAGCGAATCCACAGCAGCCAGACCACCAGCACATCAAGCATGATCAAGGCCTGCCACAGATACAGGTGGGCAAACTCGAACCACTGCATGTTCCAGCGCCCCAGGTAATACAGGCTGATGATGCGCAACAGATTGGCCACCTGTATGGCCCCAAAGCCTATGGCAAACCCCCAGGCCTTTTGCAGCCAGGTGGAAGGAAACGCCAACACACCCGCCACCAGCACAATGGCGGCCTCGATGCCATTGCACCCCGCCTCGATGGAAACGGCAAACCCCGTCGATTGGCTGTAGAGCAGGCGCCCGGAATGCACCACGTCGGCGTCAAAAGGCGTCATGCACAGGGCACTGACCGCCGCAAGCCAGTCCGACCAGGGGGCCGCCACGTTACGCTGCACAACATCAAGCATGTCAAGGCGAAACAGCACCAGCAGGGTGACAACAAAAACGACGACAAATCTGAGCACCGCGCAACCTTATCACGCACCGATGGCGCCAGGGCGCCACCCGGCGGGGCCTGAGCGCCTGCGCAGCGCCAGCGTGGCGCACGCCCGATGTCCATGTTCAGGCCCTGGAAGGTGATGCCGGTGGTGACGATGCCGTAGAGCTTGTTGGGCTTGACCTGGGCGTGGAACAGGCCGTAGCTGAGCGCTGGGCGGTCGATCATGTGGGCTTGGCGGTGTGAGCGCGTGGCGCGGGCCCGCATGTCGCCAGCACCCCAATCCGGGAGCTATTACTTTGATAGCTGAAAGTCCATATTTATCAAGCGTGAATGGCTTTTTTTGATGAATAAATTTGCCACGCATCAGCCTGCGCTGCCTGCGCAACCGCGCCGCTGCGCGGGCCGCAGCAGGTGGCGGTTGACACCCACCAGCCGATGTGCGGAAGCGGGGCATGCCCCATGGCGCGGGGCGCCTCAGGTCGCAAGCGGCTCGACACCAAAACACCATAGGAATCAGTGAGTTACGCGATTGCTTTGCACTGGGTCAATGAAAACCGACGGGGAAAGCACGAAACTTCAACAAGCGCTGCACCCCCCTCACGAGAGTGATGCAGAGCCTCCTGAACGGTTGACCAAGGGCGAGGGCGCCTGAAGCGCGGCCCGGCCATACCCGCCAGGGAACTTCGCCTTTAGCACTCACTCAGAGAGAGTGCTAACATAATCCCTTCGAGGAAAGGACGCCGGAATGAGCCTTCAATCTGGAACCGCAGCAACGACCTTGGCACCTGCAAGCGCTTGGGCGCTCGTGCCTCCCCTTGGCAATCTGGACGCCTATATCTCGGCGGTCAACCGCTTGCCCATGCTCTCCCTGGAGGAGGAGCAGTCTTACGCGCGCCGCCTTCGGGACCACAACGATGTGGACGCTGCCGGACGGTTGGTGATGTCCCACCTGCGGCTGGTGGTGTCGATTGCCCGCCAGTATCTGGGGTACGGGCTTCCCCATGGCGATCTCATCCAGGAAGGCAACGTTGGTCTGATGAAGGCCGTCAAGCGCTTTGACCCCGATCAGGGCGTGCGTCTGGTGAGCTATGCCATGCACTGGATCAAGGCCGAGATTCACGAGTACATCCTCAAGAACTGGCGCATGGTCAAGGTGGCAACCACCAAGGCCCAGCGCAAGCTGTTCTTCAACCTGCGCTCCATGAAGCAGGGCTTCAAGGCCGATGCCGCTGCCGCCGACGCTGCCACGCACCGCGATACGCTCTCCGACCAGGAAATTGACTTGGTGGCGGCGCAGCTCAATGTCAAGCGCGAAGAAGTGATCGAGATGGAAACGCGCATGTCCGGCGGCGACGTTTTGCTCGACCCCGCACCTTCGGACGATGGCGAGCAGGCCTTTGGCCCCATTGCTTATCTTTCCGATGCATCGCACGAACCGACAGCAATCATCGAGTCGCGTCAGCGGGACGCCATGGCCACCGATGGCATTGCGGCCGCACTGGGCTGCCTGGACGAGCGCAGCCGCCGCATCGTGGAAGAACGGTGGCTGAAGGTCAATGACGATGGCTCGGGCGGGATGACCCTGCACGAGCTGGCCGCCGTGTATGGCGTGAGCGCCGAGCGCATTCGCCAGATCGAGGTTGCAGCCATGAAGAAGATGAAGAAGGCGCTGATCGAGTACGCCTGATCTTGCGGGAAGGTCGGCGCAGTCTGCCGTACCGTGTTGCCGTAACATTGCAGCCGTTGGACCGATGCCGAAGGGGCCCCGCCAGGGGCCCTTTGGTTTTGAGCCCCGCGAACACCTTCATCAGCCAAGGAGATCCCCGTGTCACGCCACACCGCACGCATCCTGTCCCGCCGCACCGCACTGGCACTGGCTCTGGCCGCCGCAGCCCCTTGGGTGGCGGCGCAAAACCCGGCCCCCGGCGCAGCGGCGCCCGCTGGCAAGTGGCCCACCAAGGCGGTGCGGAGCATTGTTGGGTTCCCTGGTGGCTCCTCCCCCGACCTGACAGCGCGCACGTTTACCGAGCCCCTGTCGAAGGCGCTGGGCCAGCCCGTCATCGTTGAAAACCGCGTTGGCGCGGGCGGCAACATCGGTGCGGATGCCGTAGCCAAGGCGCGTGACGACCACACCATTGGCCTGATGATCAACGGCAACCTGACCATTGCCAGGTTGCTCAACGCCTCAACCCCGTACGACCCTCTGAAGGACCTGGCCCCGCTGAGCCTGATCGGTACGTCACCGCTGGTGCTGACGGCACCTGTGAGCCAGCCCGGAGTGCCTGCCAACGCATCGGCGCAGGATTTCTTCGTGGCCGCCCGCACTGCCGGTGACAAGTGGAGCTATGGCACGCCCGGCGTCGGCACCGTGGGCCACATTGGCACCGAGCTGCTCAAATCCCGCACCGACATGAACCCCGTGCATGTGCCCTACCCCGGCTACGCGCAGGTCGCGACCGCCATGCTGGGCGGGCAGGTGCAGATGGCGCTGATGCCCCCCGCCCTGGCGCAGGCCCAGATCAAGGCGGGCAAGTTGCGCGCGATCGGCGTGACCTCGACGACGCGCAGTTCACTCGCGCCGGATATCCCGAGCCTGTCTGAGGCCGGTATCAGCAACTTCAATCTGGAGATCTGGAACGCTTTTGCGGCCCCTGCCACCATGCCCAAGCCCATCCAGGCCAAGCTGGCGGCATTGATTGGCGACATTGCCCGCAGCGAAGACGTGCGCAACAAGCTCTTCCAACAAGGCTGGCAGGTGGCTGGCACATCGCCAGAGGGCTTGGCCAACCGCATCAAGGCCGACACGGGCCTGCTGGGCGGCGTGATTGCCGCGCGGGGCATCAAGGCAGAGTAGCGGGCTGCGCTCGCCTGCGTGCCGCACCACTGGCAGTGCGCGTCTGCACCGAGTCAGCCCCGGCCCTGGTGGCACACGCCTGCCGCCTCAGCGCGCCTCGGCCAGCAGCACCTTCACATCCGAAGCGAGCGCCTGCGCGCCGCTGCCATACCGGTGGTACAGGCGCAGGCGCCCCGCCGCGTCATACACATAGCTTCCGGCAGAGTGGTCCATGGTGTAGCTGGTGGGCGTCTTGCCATCGACCTTCTTGTAGTAGATCTTGAAGTCCTTGGCCACGGCGGCCAACTGCTCGGGCGAGCCCCGCAGTGCCAGAAAGCTCGGATCGAAATTGGCCATGTAGGCCGCGAGCACCTCTGGCGTGTCGCGTTCGGGATCCACGGTGACAAAGATGCCTTGCAGACGGTCGCCGTCCGCGCCCAGCATTTTCTTGACCTCGGCCAGTTCCTGCATGGAGGTCGGGCAGACATCCGGGCACTGGGTAAAACCGAAGAACACCACCACCACCTTGCCCGCAAAGTCAGACAGGTGACGCGCCTTGCCGTGCTGGTCGGTCAGAGGCAGGTCGCGCGCGTACTCAGCGCCGGTGACGTCCACGCCCCGAAACTCCGGTTTTTTCTCAGAACAGGCAGTAAAAAGGGCTGTTACGCCCGCCGATATTGCGATAGCAGCTATTTTTTTGATAGCAAAACGGCGTTCAGGCATGGCGGCAGTCACAGCACGTAATGGTCCACCAGCAGGGCTGCAAACAGCAGGCTCAGGTGGATCAGAGAAAAACGAAAGGTCTTGCGGGCCAGCGCGTCGGAATAGTTGCGCCACAGCGCAAAGGCATAGGCGCAAAAGCCACCACTGAGCAACACCGCCGCCGTGAGGTAAATCCAGGAACTCATGCCGTAGACAAACGGCATCAGGCAGCCCGCAAAAAGAATCAGCGTGTACAGCAACACCTGCAACCGGGTGAATTCATTGCCATGCGTGACGGGCAACATGGGCAGGCCCGACTTGCGATAGTCCTCCACCCGGTACAGAGCCAGTGCCCAGAAATGCGGGGGCGTCCACAAGAAAATGATCAGAAAGAGGATCAGTGCTTGCGGGCTGACATCGTTGGTCATCGCCGCCCAGCCCAGCACCGGCGGCATCGCCCCGGACGCACCGCCAATCACGATGTTTTGGGGGGTCAGGGGCTTGAGGATCACGGTGTAGATCACCGCGTAACCCACAAACGTGGCGAAGGTGAGCCACATGGTCAGCGGGTTGACGCGAAAGTACAAAATCGCCGACCCGGCAGCGCACAGCACGGCCGAAAACAGCAAGGTCTGCGCGTTTGACAACTCCCCCTTGGCGGTAGGACGCCATGCGGTCCGCTTCATCTTGGCATCAATGCCCTGCTCCACGATGCAATTGAAAGCGGCAGCAGCGCCAGCCACCAGCCAAATACCGGCCGATGCCACCGCCATCAGCCCCATTTGCGCGCCCGAGGGCATGCCAGGCACCGCCAGAACCATGCCGATCAGCGCGCAAAAAACAATGAGCTGAACCACGCGCGGCTTGGTCAGCGCGTAAAACTGGGCCAGACGGGACGGCGGCGCAACCGCTGCGGGGGAAGCAACACTCATGCGGAAACTCTCGGTGCACGCGACGGTGCAGATGTCTCTTTGGGCTGCACGGCCACCCGGCACGATGCAAGAGACCATGTCAAAACCACCACCAGCGCCGCGGCGCCACCGGTGTGCAGCACGGCCGCGACCAGCGGCCAGCCCAACACCACATTGGAAAGCCCGGTCACCAACTGCAGCGCGCCAAGCGCAGCCAGCCAGCGAGCCTGCACCACCAGCAGCCCGCGGCGGTGCAGCGCCCAGGCCACACCCGCGATGACCGCCAGCACCAGGTAGGCCATCAGGCGGTGCACGTAGTGAATGGCCGTCAGTGCGGCAAAGCTGATGTGGGTGCCGTCTTGCAACAGCCCCAGTTCACGCCAGATCTGAAAGCCCTGTGCGAAATCCATCTCTGGCCACCAGCTACCCTGGCAAGTGGGAAAGGTGGTGCACGCCAGCACGGCATAGTTGGTGCTGACCCAGCCGCCCAGCACGATCTGCACCCCCACCAGGGCCGCGGCGGCCACAAGAGCTTGGCGCAGAAAGCCGGGTAACGCGATAGGCTGGCGCCCCTGTGCCCAGTGGGTATGCCGCACCGCCTGCACGCACAGCAGCGCCAGCAAGACGATGCCCCCCATCAGGTGCAGCGTGACGATGGCGGGAAAGAGCTTCATCGTCACGGTGAGCGCGCCGAACGCACCCTGCAGGCACACCCAAAAGAGCGTGAACGTGGGCCACCAAGGGCCCAGCGGGGGCTGCTGCGCGCCCGTGCGGGCAGCCTCGCGCCGCTGAACCCATGCGGACACCGTCATGACAATGATGAGCACCCCGACACCCGTGGCCAGGTAGCGGTGAATCATCTCAACCCAGGCCTTGCCATGGGTGACAGGGCCGGTCGGCATGGCCGTTTGGGCCGCGGAGATTTCCTCGTGCGCTCCCACAGGGCTCGCGCTGCCGTAGCAGCCGGGCCAGTCAGGGCAGCCGAGTCCAGAGTCCGTCAGGCGCGTGAATGCGCCAAACAACACCAGATCAAAGGTGAGGAAAAGGGTCAGCACCGTAAGCGCCTGCAAGCGGCGCACGGGCGCAGCGGCGCGGTTTCGCAGCGCAATCCACGCCAGCGGGCCCAGGGCAATGAAGATGCCCACCAGCATCAGCCGCGCGATGGGCGCGAGGTCGTACAGAGGCTGTGCATCCATCATGGCTTGCCCGGCCGGCCGGGTTCATCCCACGACGAGGAGGCACGCAGCAGGCGCTCCAGATCGCGCTTGGCCTTGGCCGCCCCGGTGGTGTCCATGGCGGCCGGAAACCGCATCATCCAGTGGCCCATCGGGTCCACCACGTACAGGTGATCGGCCAGCGCGTGGCCCTGGGCCGGGGCAAGCCAGGTGCCCAGCGACGCCGCATCCAGCCGCAGCACGGTTGCCTTTTGCAGGGC
>JBKCTS010000114.1:0-6861 GCA_046318695.1 Acidovorax sp. | reverse complement strand
GGCAGCGAGTTTGTGCGCATGCAGAACGCAGGGCACATCAACATCGACTCCGGCCATGGCGAATGGCCTTTGGGATGGGCACTGCTGCAGTCGCTGGAGGGCGGGCCTGCAGCCCACCCGCTGCCAGCCAGCTTCGCCCATCCCCATGACTCGATACCTTGATTGCTATTAAGTTAATAGCTATTAGACCATGATGGTCGTGCGTAAGTGCCTGTTTTTGATATGTCCACTGCGACCATGCCCCGCTAAAGGCACTCGTCCGTCATTCCATATGCCTTCCGTTGCTTATTTAACAAAAATATATTCTTTTGAGTTTTAAGAGCCTCTCCGCACAATCCGGCTTCTCCAGCAGCTTTTCGGGCGACACCACCATGACTTCTCTGAAACTCAAGACCCTCCTGGCCTCCCTGGCCCTGGCCGCGAGCGGCGTGGCTGCCGCGCAAAACGCCCTGCTCAACGTGTCGTATGACGTGGCACGCGAGTTCTACAAGGACTACAACGCCGCCTTTGCCGCGCACTACAAGAAGACCACCGGCCAGGATGTGAAGATTGACCAGTCTCACGCTGGCTCCAGCGCCCAGGCGCGCGCCGTAAACGACGGTCTGGCCGCCGATGTGGTCACCATGAACACCACCACGGACGTGCAGTTTCTGGCCGACAACGGCGTGGTCGCCAAGGACTGGACCAAGAAGTTCCCGCACGACGCTGCGCCCACCACATCGACCATGCTGTTCCTGGTGCGCAACGGTAACCCCAAGGCCATCAAAGACTGGGAAGACCTGGTGAAGCCCGGAATCCAGGTGATCGTGGTCAACCCCAAGACGGGTGGTAATGGCCGCTATGCCTACCTGGCCGCCTGGGGCGCCATCCGTGAAAAGGGCGGCACCGAAGCGCAGGCCGCCGAGTTTGTTGCCAAGCTCTACAAGAACGTGCCCGTGCTGGCCAAGGGCGGCCGCGATGCCACGGCCACTTTCCTGCAACGCAACCAGGGGGATGTGCTGATCACGTTTGAATCAGAAGTGGTCTCCATCGACCGTGAATTTGGCACTGGCAAGGTTGATGCGGTGTACCCATCGGTCAGCATCATCGCCGAGAACCCGGTGGCGGTGGTCGAGCGGACGGTGGCCAAAAAGGGCACGGCGCAGCTGGCCAAGGCCTACCTGGACTACCTGTATTCCGACGAAGCGCAGGAAATCGCCGCCAAGCATGCCATCCGCCCCCGTTCGGAAGCGGTGCTCAAGAAGTACGCAGACACCTTCAAGCCCATCAAGCAGTTCACGGTGGCCAAGTATTTCGGGTCGCTGACCGAAGCGCAGAAGGTGCACTTCAACGACGGCGGTCAGTTCGACAAGATCTACACCAAATAATTCGGAACAACCCCCTGAGCCGCTGCGCGGCTTACCCCTTCTCTCCAATTGCTTCGCAATTCGGGAAGGGGGGCGCCCCCGGTGCACGCAAGGGAAGCGTCGCTGCGCTCTGGTGGCGACCCTTGCACGGGGGCACTGGCATGCGCCTGCGCCAGTGTTCGCCTTCGCTTGCCCTGGATAGAGCTTTATGAACAACAACAACGGCGGCCGCAGAGGCGCCAAGCGCGTGTTGCCCGGCTTCGGGCTCACGCTGGGCTACACGCTCTTTTACTTGAGCATCATCGTGCTGATCCCGCTGTCGGCACTGATCTTCAAAACCTTCACGCTCACTTGGGAGCAGTTCTGGGCCGCAGTAAGCGCGCCGCGCGTGCTGGCCTCGTACCGGTTGACCTTTGGGGCCTCGTTCATCGCGGCACTGGTCAATGTGTTCTTCGGGCTGCTGATTGCCTGGGTGCTGGTGCGCTACAAGTTTCCGGGCAAGAAGATTGTGGATGCGCTGGTCGATCTGCCGTTTGCGCTGCCCACCGCCGTGGCGGGCATCTCGCTCACGGCGCTGCTGGCCAGCAATGGCTGGATCGGCCAGATCCTGGAGCCCATGGGCATCCAACTGGCCTTCAAGCCTGGGGGCATTGTGATTGCGCTCATCTTCATTGGCCTGCCGTTTGTGGTGCGCACCGTGCAGCCTGTGCTGGAAGACGCGGAAAAAGAGCTGGAAGAAGCCGCCACCTGCCTGGGTGCCACCCGCCTTCAAACCTTCACCAAGGTGATCCTGCCCTCCATCACGCCCGCGCTGCTCACCGGCTTTGCCATGGCCTTTGCGCGGGCGGTGGGGGAGTATGGCTCGGTCATCTTCATCGCTGGCAACATGCCCATGGTTTCTGAAATCACGCCGCTCATCATCATCGGCAAGCTCGAGCAATACGACTTTGCTGGCGCCACGGCGGTGGCCGTGGTCATGCTGGTGATTTCGTTCATCCTGCTGCTCATCATCAATGCGCTGCAGGCCTGGCAGCGCCGTACAGCATGAAACACCCCCTGAGTCGCTTCGCGCCTTCCCCCTCCCGTGTCGGAGGGGGACGCACCCAGTGGCCTGGCAAAGCCAGTTCCACGGGTGCACTGGCCTGTGCCGCGCCTGTTTCCAGCGCAACGCGCTATGGAAGGTCCACATGAATACACGTACCGCTAGCCGCGCCCGTGCGGGCACCACGGAGGCGCCGTGGGTGCGCTACACGCTGATCACGCTGGCGCTGGCTTTCATGCTGCTGTTTCTGGTGCTTCCGCTGGCAGCGGTGTTCACCGAGGCGCTGCGCAAGGGGCTCGATGCCTACATTGCGGGCCTGCGCGACCCGGATGCGTGGTCGGCCATCAAGCTCACGCTGCTGACAGCCGTTATCGCCGTGCCGCTGAACCTGGTGTTCGGCGTGGCGGCGGCCTGGTGCATTGCCAAATACGAGTTCCGCGGCAAGGCATTTTTGACCACGCTGGTGGACCTGCCGTTTTCGGTGTCGCCCGTGGTGGCGGGCCTGGTGTATGTGCTGATGTTTGGGGCGCAGGGCTGGTTTGGCCCCTGGCTCATGGCCCACGACATCAAGATCATCTTTGCGGTGCCAGGCATCGTGCTGGCCACGATTTTTGTGACCTTCCCGTTTATCGCGCGCGAGCTCATTCCGCTGATGCAAGCCCAGGGTAACGACGAGGAGCAGGCCGCCATCGTGCTGGGCGCCACCGGCTGGCAGACCTTCCGGCATGTCACGCTGCCCAACATCAAGTGGGGTTTGCTGTATGGCGTGATCCTGTGCAACGCCCGTGCCATGGGGGAGTTTGGCGCGGTGTCTGTGGTCTCCGGCCACATTCGCGGCCAGACCAACACCATCCCGCTGCATGTGGAAATTCTCTACAACGAATACCAGTCGGTAGCCGCCTTTGCAGCGGCATCGCTGCTGGCCCTGCTGGCCCTGGTCACGCTGGTGATCAAGACCATTGCCGAACACCGCAACGAGCAGGCCATGAAGGCCGCCGCCGAATTGCCCCCCGAGCGGCCCACGCCAGTGCCTGGGCCCATGCCTGTTGCACGCTGAAGGAAGACCCCCACCATGAGCATCGAAATCCGTAACGTTGGCAAGCAGTTTGGCGATTTCCACGCCCTGCGTGATGTCAGCCTCGATATTGCCTCGGGCGAACTGATTGCGCTGCTGGGCCCTTCGGGCTGCGGCAAGACCACGCTGCTGCGCATCATTGCCGGCCTGGAAACGCCCGACGTGGGCAGCATCCATTTCAGCGGCGAGGACACCACCGACGTGCATGTGCGCGAACGCAACGTGGGCTTTGTGTTCCAGCACTATGCGCTGTTTCGCCACATGACCGTGTTCGAGAACGTCGCCTTTGGCCTGCGCGTCAAGCCCCGTGGCGAGCGCCCGAGCGAAGCGCAGATCAAACAAAAGGTGACCGACCTGCTCAAGCTCGTGCAACTGGACTGGCTGGCCGAGCGCTACCCGTCGCAGCTCTCGGGCGGGCAGCGCCAGCGCATTGCCCTGGCCCGCGCTCTGGCGGTGGAGCCCAAGGTGCTGTTGCTCGACGAGCCGTTTGGCGCGCTGGACGCCAAGGTGCGCAAAGAACTGCGCCGCTGGCTGCGCCGTCTGCACGACGAGCTGCATGTCACCAGCATCTTCGTCACGCACGACCAGGAAGAAGCGCTGGAGGTGGCCGACCGCGTGGTGGTGATCAACCAGGGCCGCATTGAGCAAAGCGGCTCACCACAGCAAGTATGGGACCACCCGGCCAGCCCGTTTGTGTATGGCTTTCTGGGTGATGTAAACCTGTTCCACGGCCGCGCCCACGAAGGCCTGGTGCACCTGGAGGGCATGCAGATCGATGCACCGGAGCACGCAGCAGCGCAGGACGCCAAGGCCTTTGCCTATGTGCGCCCGCACGACCTGGATGTGCAGCGCTATTCGCCCGGTGCGGGCATCGACGCCGATGGCCGTCCACGCGGTATCGTGGCGCAGCTCAGCCGGGCCATCGTGGTTGGCCCCATTGCCCGCCTGGAACTTATTCCATCCGACGATCACCAACCAGCGGACAATGCGTCCCCAGAGAATTTGATCGAGGCGCAGATTCCCGCGCAGCAGTTCAAGGAGATGGGGTTCAAGGAGGGTGAGACGCTGGTGGTCACACCACGCCGCGCCCGCGTGTTTCTGGATCACGCTGCTGGGATTTGACACCCCCCTGAGCCGCTGCGCATCGTCGCCCTGAGGGGGACGCACCCGGTGGACTGGCCGAGCCAGATCCACGGGTGCACTGGCATGGGTCGCGCCCGTTTGGGAGGCAGCACCCTTTGCATCGGCTATTGGAGTAGAACAACAATGATTGTGTTGAACTGGATGGATCAGGCCCCGCGCCGCGTACTGGCACTGATCAGCGCCGCTTGCGTGGCCATGCTGGCGTTTGGCATGTACCTACAGCATGTGGTGGGCCTGGAGCCGTGCCCAATGTGCATTGTGCAGCGCTATGCTCTCATTTGTGTAGCAGTATTTGCTTTACTGGCAAGCGCAGGTGGCAATAAAAGCTGGTGGATGGGTTGGGGCGCACTGGCGCTGTTGTTGTCCGGCTTCGGCGCCTTTGTCGCCGCGCGCCAAAGCTGGCTGCAGTGGTACCCGCCCGAGGTGGCCACCTGCGGCCGCGACTTCTACGGAATGATCGAGAACTACCCCATCAGCCGGTCCATCCCCATGATCTTTCGCGGCTCGGGCGACTGCACGGCGATTGACTGGACCTTTTTGGGTGGCTCGATTGCCAACTGGTCCTTCGTGTGCTTTGTGGGGTTTGCGCTGGTGCTGGTGCTGCTGCTGGCGCGCAGCGCGAAGACAGGAAGAGGTCGCTTGGCATGACGTGCGTTTTGCGGGCGCAGCGGCGGTGGCTTTTTGCACTTGGCTTGTGGACGTCTAACGCGCGGGTCAGCCCAATGTCCCCAACGGAGACCCATCGCCCCTGCTGAGTCGGGGCGCGCGTCACGCCCCGTTCATCGAAGACGATCGTCCGGGAAGGCCACACCCTCGGTTGCGTTCACCCAGGCGGGCAACTTGTGCATCACCCTTGTAAGCAGGTCGCCGCTTTGCCACTGCGCCAGCCATGCCTGAACCCCAGGCCACGGCTGGGCCAGCCACCAGGCTGCATCGATTGCCGCAAACTGGCGCACAAAAGGCGCAATCGCCATATCGGCCAGGGCCGCATGGTCGCCAAAAAGAAAGGGCTGACCTTGCAACCGCGCTTGCAGGCTGTTGAGCCACCGGACCGCATCAGCACGCGATTCAGACGGGTCCGTATCTGGATAGCGGCCGGGGTACTTGCAGCGGTCCAGCGCCTGTTTGAAAGGGCCGTCGCATTCGGCGATCAGCGCCAGCATGTCGGCAAGGCCGCCCTGGCTGGGCGCAAGCCAGCCGCCCGGGTCGTGTCGGGCCAGCGCCCAGAGCATGATGTCCAGGCTCTGCTCCAGCACCTGCCCGTCGGGTAGCACCAGCACGGGCACGGTGCCCTTGGGTGATGCCTGCAGCAGCGCCGCGGGTTTGTTCCGCAACACCACCTCGCGCAGCTCGCAGACCTGGCCGCTGATGGCCAGCGCCAGGCGCGCGCGCATGGCATACGGGCATCGGCGAAAGGAATAGAGCACTGGCAGGGCAGGGGTGCCGGTGATCGCGTTCATGAAGTGTCGGCCCCGGTCATGGATCCATCAGCGCCCGGGGCGCGTGCAGGGCTGCCCGGTTGGCGTGCGCCGATATGCGCCTTGCCGCGGCGCGCGGCCAACTGCATCTGCCGCTCTCGTTCGGCCAATGCGCGCTCCTGTTCAGGCGTGCGGGTACCGTGGCAGTAGGGGCAGCTCACGCCGGGCACGACATGGGACGACTGCAGCTCTTGGTCCCCCAGCGGCATGCGACACGAACGACACAACTGGTGGTGGCCCGGCGTCAGGCCATGGCCGACCGAGACGCGCTCGTCAAACACAAAGCAGTCGCCGTGCCACAGGCTGTCTTGCTCGGGCACGGTTTCGAGGTATTTGAGGATGCCGCCCTCCAGGTGATAAACGTCGTCGAAGCCCTGCGACCGCAGCAGCGCGGTGGATTTCTCGCAGCGGATGCCGCCGGTGCAGAACATGGCCACGCGCGGCTTGCCAGCCAGCACGCCGCCGGGCTGGCTTTCGCGGGCAACCCAGGCCGGGAACTCGGCAAAGGTGCGGGTGTGCGGGTTCACAGCGCGTTCAAACGTGCCGATGCCCACCTCGTAGTCGTTGCGGGTGTCCACCACCCCCACGTCGGGGTCGGAAATCAGCGCGTTCCAGTCGGTGGGCTTCACATACGTGCCGGCGTTGCGTGCCGGGGTAAGGCCCGGCACGCCCCGCGTGAAGATCTAACGCTTGAGGCGCACCCCCATACGATAAAACGGCATGCGCCCCGTGGAGGCCTCCTTGTGCTGCAGGCCAGCAAACCGCGCATCGCCGTGC